>DAOUFY010000115.1:0-8781 GCA_034429745.1 Anaerolineales bacterium | reverse complement strand
TATCCGTAAAAGGTACTGGTAAATTAATAAGTTTTGTATCGCTTTTTCCAACACCGACACCTATCCATCCTCCTTTTGCAAAGGATCCTAAACTTACCTTCACATGAAAGGAGGCGTTGACCGGATCTCTTAACCCTTCTATATACTCTGTTAACCTGTTTTTCCGCGTTGTATCTGTGAGTAAAATAAGTATCATTCCTACGAAGAGCACACCCAAAAGAAATACGGTAATTTGGCGAAAATTGCTTCCTGCCAAGAAGAACAACAAACCTCCAAGGATAATAACTGTCATCGCAGCACTGAGGTCAGGTTGAATGGCAATAACGGCTCCCATAAGACCTAATATTGCCGCCAAAGGAGCAAACCCTAAATTCCATGTGTTTAATTGGTCTTTATGAGATATTAACCATACACTTAAGTATAAAATTGTCGTTAGCTTTGCTAACTCAGAAGGTCTAACTGACCTTTCTATTAATGAGCGGACCGGTCTGAGATCACCGCTTGTTTTTCCCATGAATAAAACAATCGCAAGCAAGACCAACGTTATAATAATGGCAGGCAAGGCTAAATCCTCCCACCGGTGGTAGTCTAACATAGCACAAATAACTGCTACTATGATCCCCACTGCGAGCCATGTTAATTGCTGTTTAAAAATATACGTTGGATCTTGGTACGCCAAAAACGAATAATCCCAACTTGCTGAATATATCATCAACAATCCAAATATAATCAAGGTAAGGGTAGTCAATATCAAAGGAATGTCTATTCCACCACCCAACACGCGCTGTTTCACTTCGGTCTTAGCTGGCAATGGTGTATTTATGGATTCAACTTGATCACCCATTCTCTAAACCTCTCGCCGCGTTCTTCAAAATCCTTAAATTCGTCAAAACTCGTACCTCCTGGAGAAAACAATACCACATCACCGCTTTGGGCAATTGAAGCCGCTGCTTCTACCGCCTGCTTCATACTTTGGCACCGCTTAATAGACTTTAAAACACTATGTTCCATGGTTCTATTAGTCTGTTCTTCAATAACCTTAGCGATCATCTCAGCAGCTTCCCCAAACACAATGACATGCTTTACCCTCTCATGAATTACCTTCGCCAAATCCTGCCATGGAAGCTTTTTATCCCTTCCCCCAAGGAGTAATATTAAAGGTTCACTAAAGGATCGAATAGCAGCTAATGTGCGTTCCGGAGCGGTAGCGATTGAGTCATTAACCCACTGAACACCATTTAATTGGCGTACCAATTCCAGCCGGTGTGCAACTCCAAGAAAACCCTTAATACCATCAGCCATAGCTTCAACCGAAAAATCTACCGAGGCTGCAATAGCACATGCAGCTAAAACATTCATCAAGTTATGTTCTCCCCGCAATGCAATATCTTTCTTTTTCAGCACTCTATATTTTTTTCCATGAGAACTCAATACGATATCTTCACCGTCCAAATATGTTCCATCGTTGCCGTTCGGCAGCTCATCTTTTCCAAAGCTTAATAATGCACCTTTTACAATATTGCCAAGATTCCAGCTTTCAACATCATCTCTGTTCAATACCGCGACACCATCTTTGTCTTGAAAAGCTAAAATGTTCGCTTTCGCAGCAATATATGCTTCCATAGTTCCATGCCGGTCAAGATGATTTGGAGTAATATTAAGGACGGCTGCTACCTGCGGTGAAGAAACCATGATTTCCAATTGAAAACTTGAAAGCTCACATACGGCGATATCTTCTTCCTGCATTTCATCTACATAGGAGATTAATGGATTGCCGATATTTCCACCCATCCATACTTTATAGGTCTTCCCTTTTTTAGCTACCTCTGACGTCCCAATTCTTCCAACTAAAGTGGTCGTTGTCGTCTTACCTGCTGAACCAGTGATACCGATGATCTTGCATGGAGCTGTATCAAAAAACAATTGTGAATCATTAGAAACTTGAATCCCACAGCGTCTAGCTTCTGCAACCAAAGGATTAGTTAACGGAACTCCCCCAGAGACAAATATATAATCCTTATTTTCGATTAAACTCATTGGGTGAGAGCCTAATACCCATTCAATATCACAGCCTTGAAAACTTGCTAGTTCAGGCCCTAACTGTTCTGCTGTACGAAGATCGGTAATCGTTATCTGAGCCCCTTTTTTCAACAAATAACGCGCTAAAGCTGATCCTTGGCGTGCCGCTCCAATGATCAATACTTTCTTGTCTTTCCATTGATGACTCTGTTCTTTTGCCTTTGCCATCAAATCTCCGCTAACGCTACCCCTAATAAAGCAGCCAAAAGAGTAATCAGCCAAAAGCGCTGTACAATCTGAGTCTCGCTCCAACCTGACAATTCCAAGTGATGATGTAACGGCGCCATCTTGAAAATTCTTCTGCCTTCTCCATATTTCCTGCGGGTGTATTTAAAATACAAAGTTTGTATAATTATGCTCAACGTTATAGAGACTGGAATAATCGCAATAATGGGCAATAATAATAATTGTCCGCTCATGAGTGCAACGACTGCCAGTGTAGAACCCAAAGCCAAAGACCCTGTATCTCCCATAAAAAGTTGTGCAGGGTGCACATTAAACCATAAAAAACCTAATATTGCCCCACAAACAGTGAAACAAAAGCGAGTTAAAAATTCTTGCCCCTGCAGCATAGCGATAACACCATAAGCCGCAAAAGCAGTTGCTGAAATTAAACCAGCCATTCCGTCAAGTCCATCGGTAAAATTAATCGCATTTGAAAAGCCAACAATAAAAAATGCTGCTATAGGCACATAAAAAATTCCCAAACTTACAATGCCGGAAACAAATGGCAGGTAAAGATCAGGCACTTTCAAAACATCATGAATGACCATAGCAATAATTACCGCTAATAGAACCTGTATGATAAATTTAGTCCTTGCCTGCATTCCTAAACCACGTCGTGATCCTCGAATGCCTTCCCAATCATCTATTGCTCCAAGCACTGAATAACCGATCATGGTTATTAATGGTACAGCCACCGATAAACCTAACAACTTTAGGCCTATCAATGCCGTAGCATTTAATAATAAAGTAACCAGTATTACAGGCAAAACGATCATCAATCCGCCCATAGTTGGGGTGCCAAATTTCTTTTGATGCTGTTGTGGTCCTTCCACACGAATGACTTTTCCAATGTTCAGATAATGTAACAGCCTAATAAGGGGGGTGCCCCAAATTATTGTTAAAGTGAAACTAATAGCCGCTAAAGCCAGCGACGACGCAATAGATGAATTCGTCATCAGTTATTTCCAATCCTTTGTACAATCTTTTCCATCCGCATCCCACGCGAGCCCTTCACCAATAAAACATCACCATCTTTTATTGATGATGCCAAGTAATTCGCTGCTTCTTCACTATGATCGAATAATCTTATTCTTTCAGTATCCATTCCAGCAAGGTGGGCAGATTCTGCTATCATCCTTGCACGTGGTCCTACAGCTATCAACTCATCAGCTATTTTTGCAGCAAAAGAGCCAACCTGTTCATGTCCTTCTTTTTCATATTTGCCCAATTCCAGCATATCTCCTAAGACCGCAATTCTATGCCCTTGCAAATCTCCTAAAAGTTTTAAAGCCGCAATGGTAGATTCTGGAGCTGCATTATAACTATCATCTATGAGCATAGCTCCACAAGCAGTCCTCAAAACAGATAATCTGATCTGTGAATAGCTTGACCTCAATCCAACAACCACCTCATCCCATGATAAACCATCCAAAAAACCTACTGCCGCAGCCCGTAAAGCTGTATAAACGGCATGCTCTCCTAAAAAGGGTAGTTCGACTATCTTTTCTTTGCCGGCATAATGCATCGTGAACCTAATCCCTTTTATACCTAATCCCATAATTTGGTCTGCCCAGATATGTGCTTTATTATCTAACCCATAATAGAATGGTTGGGCATTCGTTTTACTAGCCATTCCTTTTACCCATTCGTCATCACTATTTAGCACTGCCCATCCTGTGCTTGGTAGTGATTGAACTAACTCGGCTTTTCCTTCAGCAATTTTCTCTTTACTCCCGGCTCTTTCTGCATGGACAGTTCCAATATTGGTTATGACACCGATCTCCGGTTTTGCTATATCACACAATAAAGCAATTTCTCCCTTTACATAAAATCCCATTTCCAATACCACCCGCTCTATACCGCTGCTCAATCGCAAAAGAGTAAGTGGCAGCCCTATTTCGTTATTCATATTGCCTTCATTCCTCAAAACAGAATAACGCTGTTCTAATACATCCGCTATAGCTTCTTTCGTCGTTGATTTTCCTACACTTCCTGTAATACCAATAACTTTTTGTGATTGTTTTGCTCTCCAATATTTTGCCGTCTTTTGCAAAGCCAACAGAGGATCGTCAACTATAAGGCATAGTGGTAACGAGGGACTTCCAGAAAACCGTTTGTTGCCATTCGGCAGAACAGTTCGCAGGTCAATGCTAAAAAGATGTTCCGCAATAGGTCTTTGCACATAAGCAGCCAGCGCGCCGCGTTGAAAAGCATCAAGTACAAAGTCATGACCATCTTGATTCTCACCTTTCAAGGCAACAAACAATGAAGCAGGAATAGCTCTGCGAGAATCCACACACGCATCAATAAATACGGTCTGAAGCAGTGCTGTTCCAACAATGATTTTTATATTCTCAAAATCATCTCCCGATTCTGAGATACCCCTAAGTACTTCTTCAAGAGTTAATAAGGATAACATTACTGAATTATTCCTTAATCATTCCTTTTTCGTTATTGCCATTTTGTATTTCGCGCTTTGCCATGATTTGATGACGAATATCATCAGGTGGAATCCCCAACAACACAACAAGGCGTTGAACTACTTCACTGAATACTGGTGCTGCTACTTCAGATCCCCATACGGAAGTCTTCGGACGCTCCAACCAAACATATACCATGAATTGTGGATCATCAACAGGACCCCATCCTATAAAAGATGCATTGGTATCATACAATTCATAGGCAGGACCTCCATCGCTGGCATCGCGGGGTATAGACGCAGTACCGGTCTTCCCTGCGACTTGATAACCACTGACCAATGCAGATGATGATTCACTCTCTAAGGATTGAGCTAACATTTTCGATAAAGTGCGTGCGGTTTCTGCTTTTATAGGCGTACCCACAACTTGAGGAGGCACCTCTCTTTGTTTTCCACCTTCAACAATGGCTTTTACCACATGCGGCAGCATCATTTTTCCATCATTAGCTATTGCTGAAGCTGCCATCAGCATTTGAACAGGAGTAACCATTAAGTTTTGTCCAAATGAATTAGCGGCTAAAGCTGAACGTTTCCAATATTCATCCCGTGGTGTTCTCATTAATCCTGGGGACTCTAAGGCAAGATCAATCCCGCTGTGATGACCAATGCCAAAGTTCTCCATATAACGATAAAACTTTTCAGGTCCAAGCTGCAACGCAATCCATGTGAAGCAAACGTTCAACGAATGCTGCAGACAACCGACCATATCTTGATCACCGCCGGGACCACCATGCCAATTTCTTACATCATAGCCATCAACAGAAATTAACCCAGTTGTATCGTTGTAGCGCGTTTCCGGCTTTACAACCCCAGCATCTAAGGCAGCAGCTATTGTTAGAATTTTAAACACCGATCCGGGTTCATAAGCTGGATGAATGGCTCGATTGAAATACGCTGGTTTATCGGGGTTTCCAAAAATTTTCCCATACTCATAAAACCGATTCAAGTCCATGCGCGGAGTTGACGCCATACCGATAATCTCGCCTGTTTTCGGATTCATCACAACAATGGTAACTGAAGCAGCCCCGCTTTGTTCCAAGGTTTCGTCGGTTATCGCCTCAATGGTTGCTTGCACTTCCCGCTCAATGGTTAAAATAAGCGTCGCTCCGTTTGTAGTAAAAGGCATTTCGCCCGCTCGATTAGGGTCTAAAGGCAAATTCACTACTTTTGAATTGCCCGCCAACACCTTTTCATATTTTTCTTCTATACCGTTATGACCTTGGTTATCCAAATAGCTCACAAAACCCAAAATGTTGGCTGCCAAACTTCCTTCAGGATACGTACGCTCCAAATGGCGAGTAAATGCTAATCCAAGTGGATTTTCAACTTCTAAATCTTCTTCAAAAAATTCCTCCTCAAGCGATGAATTAATTAGTTCTTTCGATACATTTTTCTCACTATTAAATTTGAAACCCTGTTTAGATAAAACTTTAGCTACACGAAATAATTCTTTGGCTTGTTGTGGCGTGGCATGTTTTGTAAACGTTAAGTACATTAATTGAGGATTATAAGCTAACCCTTCCTGTTTTAAAACATAATACGACTTTGGCAAGTTTAGTATTGCTTGGGTTGCCCAATTAATTTTTTCTTCCCAATCCTTGCGAGTCTCTTCGTCAATAGGAAATTGATTGATATTAACACCAATTTCATACATGGTCTTATTGCCAGCTAGCAAAGCACCATTCCGATCGTATATTTCTCCGCGTACTGGTTGTATCCTTTTTCTTACCCAAGCACTTAATTCCAAATTGTCTCGCAATATTTTAGCTTTCTCTCCGAATTGCAGCCTGCCAATCTGTAAAATAATAACAAACCCGAAAACTGTTAGAAGAATGCCAATCAATCGGTAACGATAAGCAATTTTGGTCATTGTTCACCCTCCGATAGTAATGGGATGCTGTATAACGGTTTTAGAGTTTTTACTGTTTCCCATAATACATCCACCCATGATTGGCTAAACTCCGGCACCATTAAGGGACCTGTACTCTGATTAGCAGCAATGATTGGTTTCTGTTCTATCGAAGATTCGATTTTTGTCTTTGGTGGGATGTACCCTGGCACAAATAGATATGCAATATCTTCAGGTTCTATAGGTCTCAAATTTAGCTTATCAAGTCGCTCTTTCATAGCAGTAGCAGAGCTAAGAGAAGCAATTTGTGCCTCCAAATCAGCATTATATTGCAGCAGACGGTTGACCTCGCGTTGATATTCTTGAATTTCCCTTCCTATGGTGGCAGCTTGTGAACTGACACTAAGATAAATCCAAGCTAACACCGCCAGACCTATAAGACAACATAGAAAAATTGCCCCAAACCTTACTTGTTTGCGCCATGGAGCATCAGTGTACGCGTGCTGCAACGAATCCTTTATGAAATCCTGCATGCGATGAAGTACTTTTTCTTCTCTTTGAACTCTATCGTTCACCATAGATATCAACAATCTTAATGCAAGGTCTATGCCACTTTTTCTACCACTCTTAACTTCGCGCTTCGCGAGCGTGGATTCTCTAATTTCTCTTGCTCAGAGGGAGAAATGAAATGTCTTGTAACCCATTTTATCGAAGCCTTATGCCCGCAAGTACATACAGGTTGTTTTGGAGGACAAATGCAATCTTTACTCTCTTTTTGAAAGTATTGCTTGACAATTCGATCCTCTAAAGAATGAAAACTGATAACGGCCAATTTTCCACCCACGCATAATGAATGAAGTGATTGTGGTAACACTTTTTCTATTGCCTCAAGCTCATTATTAACGGCTATTCTCAGAGCCTGAAACGTGCGAGTTGCAGGATGAATTGAATTGTTACTATGTGGTATAGCTTTTTTTATTACCTCTGCTAGCTGCAATGTAGTTCGCAGAGGACGACTTTTTATAATTGCGCGGGCAATTTGACGCGAATATCTTTCCTCTCCATAAGTATAAATAATATCTGCCAGTTTCTTTTCACTATACTCATTCACAATTTCTTCAGCAGTTAAAGGGTTTTTGCGATCAAAACGCATATCTAATCTGCCCTCTTGTTGAAAAGAAAACCCTTTTTCTGCTTGATCCAATTGCATTGAAGATACCCCTAAATCAATCAAAATACCATCCACTTCTTGCCAACCAATAGATGATAGTATTTCATGCAGATGAATATATGATTCTCTTACTATTGTTACCCTATGTTGATACTCCCTCAAATTCTCTTTTGCAATTTTTATCGCATCTTCATCTACATCTATCCCAAGCAACAAACCATCCGGTGAACTTGCTGCCAATATAGCTTTTGCATGACCTCCTGCGCCTAAAGTGCAATCAACGTATCTGCTTTTATCAGATGGTTGCAAATAACCCACAACCTCGTTTAAAAGTACAGGTTTATGTAAAATATCTTCCCCCATTCCCACGATTTTATTGCGTAGTCAATTGAAATGCAGCGAACCTTTGTGAATTTTCGTCAGCGTTTTGTAATTGAGCTTCTTGAGTCTCCCATAATTCCGGCGACCACAACTCAAAATAATCGCCTGAACCGACAACCATGACCTCTTCCTTTAAACCTGCCCACTCTCTTAAATACTGTGGAATTAATATTCTTCCCACCCTGTCAACTTCAACATGACTCGCATGAGCAAAAAACAAACGTTTGAGCAAACGCGAACTAGAATCGGTAATGTTGGCTTGATTTAGACGATGAGCCAAACTTTCAAAGACTGACACAGTAAACACCATTAAGTTCTGATCAAACCCTTGCACAACGTACCCTTCACCTTTTAGTATCTCTCTGTAGCGTACTGGTATGGTTATACGCCCCTTTTCGTCAAAACTGTGCCGGTACTGCCCTAAAAACATGTATTCTTTCCTATGACGGAAAACGCCGTTGATCGGCGTTCCACTTTTTCCCACAATTACCCACAATTAACCACAGTATATAATAAACCTCTTATTAAAGCAAGAGAATTACTTTCCTCTAATCTTAAAATTTATACGTATTTAATTTAACAGTACAATACTTTAGG
>DAOUFY010000114.1:0-5663 GCA_034429745.1 Anaerolineales bacterium | reverse complement strand
AAGGATCTTCTAAACCTACTTAAGGTTATTAATAAAACTCCTTTATTAGATGGCTTGAAAAAAAGCATAGAAGATTATGCAAAAAAGCCTGATGATACCCCATTTTATATCCTTGAACAAACCGCAAAATTTTTTTATTGCGAAACTAGTTCATTGCTTATCCTCTACTCAAGTGAACAAACTGATAATCCTTTAATGATAACAAAATTAACTTTTAGCGAGAAGTTTGGAAAATCTGATCAAGTCCTCATTCAACCAGAAACAAGCTTAAGTAATGTATGCCTACAAACAGCTTCACCGATTCTAAGCAGTAATCCTTCGGCAGAAAAATTCTTCAATCCTCTCATTGACGCACCAAACGGACTTAATGATACCGCCAACCCAGTAAATAATTTACTCTTTGTTCCATTAGTAAGTCAAAATTATTGCTTTGGGCTAATTCAATTAATAAATAAAAAACAAGGAGGTTTCACAGAAACCGATCAGGACTTCCTATCCTTAGTAGCAACAGTATTAGCAAATGCTATTCAAAGTGAGCGTCGCATTCAACAACTACATATTGTCAATGCCGAACTCGAAGCAAACCGCTGGCAGTTACTAAATTCACAAAACATCTTTCGCACTTTATTTGATAGCATTCCAGCTTCTATATATATTATCAATCGTAAATATCAATTAGTTGCTGTGAATTTTGCAAGAGCCCAGTATGCAGGAATTCAAACTAAAGAGGAAATTGCAACCCTTATTAGCCAAATTTGCTATGAAGCCCTGCTTCATCGCGACTCTCCTTGCCCGGGATGTAGAGTGCTTGAAACTCTATTCGACGGAAAAAGCACTACCCGAACCGAACGCCGCTGGGATAATGATGAAGAGCCAACCGAATGGGAAATTAATTCCTACCCAATTTTTGACGAAGATCAACAGGCTCTCCAAGCCATTTTACTCGAACAGAATGTTACTGAAAAGCGGCGCTTAGAAGCTACGTTAGCCCAATCAGAAAAGCTAGCTGCAGTTGGGCAGCTAGCTGCAGGTGTCGCACACGAAATAAATAATCCTTTAACTGCCATCATAGCCAATGCCCAGCTGCTTCAACGCGAATTATCCTCTCAAACAAAATTAAAAAACAAAAAAGATATTTTTGAATCCCTCGATCTCATCCAACGCGCCGGAGCAAGGGCAATTCAAGTTGTCAGAAATCTATTAAACTTTGCAAGAAAAGAACGCTATGAACTCGTTCCCACTGACATAAATGAAAATATTCGCAGTGCCCTCGATTTGCTACATCATGAAATCATGGGTCGTATGATTGATCTTACTTTTGAGCCGCAAGAAAACTTACCCATCATTGCAACCAGCCCCAATCATCTTCAAGGAGTATGGCTTAATCTTGTATTGAATGCAATGGATTCTATTGAAAACAGCCACGGGAAAATAAAAATACAAACCTTCCAATCCGGCAATAACATCCATGTTAAAGTGTCTGATAGTGGTAAAGGAATTCCTGAGAATCGAATCCCGCGTATCTTTGAGCCCTTTTACACTACAAAAGGTCCTGATCGAGGCACAGGGTTAGGTCTTTCTGTCTGTCATCGAATTGTTAAGCAACACGGAGGGCATATAATTGTGGATAGCCAAGTAGATGTTGGTACAGAATTTACTGTAGTATTACCTATCCACAATGCTTAAGGAGTAGTTAATCCTGCTTTCACAGCGAATTTATGTATTTTTTTGATAAGTCATGCTAAAGTGGAAAATAATTGATATACTTATAATAAGGGATATTTTGTGCGAAAGGTATATGGCTACTTAAAACCAAAACCAATGATTTGCGTAACAAGATTAAACGGAAAAAAATTCTACATCAATGCAGAAATGATTCAATTAGTAGAAGCGACGCCAGATACAGTCATCACACTGAACAATAATGCCAAATATGTGGTAAAAGATAGTGCGGAAGATGTAGTTAATCAAATCATTGCTTATCATCAAAAGGTATTCCGGTCACGCACCGACTGGAAAGAAGACATAGGAAAAGAGACAGGAGCATAGATACAGTATGGATTTATCAACCATCATTGGAGTTGTTGCTGCCCTCATCATCATTGCAGTTGTAATGATCGCTGACGGTGGTTCTCCGGCAGAACTATTTACACACCCCCAGGTGATCCTGCTTACGGTGGGCGGTTCATTTATGGCAGCCGTAGTCTCTCAACCGATGGGCAGCTTGAAAAACATTCCAAAATGGTTTTTAAATGCACTCTTTGATCGTAACAAATTTGAAGTTTCAGAAACTATCGAACTCCTTTCGGCAATGGCAGATAAAGCACGCCGTGAGGGTTTGTTGGCATTAGAAGAGGAAAGTAAAAAAATTGAAAATGATTTTCTGCGGCGTGGTATTATGATGGTTGTAGATGGTGTAGATCCAGCCCAAGTGCGCGCTATTCTCGAAATAGAAATTAAACACATGCATGAACGCCATGAGCACGGTGGAATAAATTTCTTCAACGCTATTGGCGGTTATGCACCGACCTTCGGTATTATTGGCACAGTGATGTCTTTAGTTACCGTACTAAAGCAACTAGACGATCCCGGTTCTTTAGGTCCTAAAATTGCCTCTGCATTTTTAGCTACCCTATGGGGCATTTTATCGGCAAATGTTATCTGGCTGCCATTAGCCGGTAAACTATCTCATCGAAACAATGAAGAGGTCAATTACTACCATATGCTTCTTGAAGGAATTTTGGCTCTTCAAGCTGGAGAGAATCCGCGCGTTGTTAAAGACAAGCTAAGTGCATTCTTAGCACCAAATGAAAGAGTAGGAGAGGAGGCAGCCGCAAAGGTATAAAATGAGTGCGCATGGAGGTGGAACGGAGCGTTGGCTCGTCAGTTATGCAGACTTCATAACTGTATTAATGGCTTTGTTTATTGTTTTATTCTCTATGGGAAATGTAGATATCCAAAAATACAAAGCATTAGCTGAAAGCCTCAGAGCTTCTCTTGGTATGGGCGGCGGTCCAGTCAGTGTTATTAACCCCGGCATTGATAAAGCGGGTGGCCTTTCTCCGCGCTCTGAAAATGCTGTACCCGCTCCTATTCAAATACCAGGCATCCCAATGCGTCCCCTCACAAGTGATGAAGTAGCCACCCAACTTTATGATTTATTAAATCAAGCTAATCTTGACGGGTCAATCAGCGTCCAAAACAATATCGAAGGCGTGTTGATTTCTCTCAGCGAGCAGATTACCTTCCAACCAGGTACTGCTAATTTTACACCACGCGCTACTGCAGCTTTAGACCGAATTATTGCTTTCGTAGCTCCAATGGAAAATCAAATCAAAGTTGTTGGCCATACAGACAACACACCACCTGCAGATGAGCGCTTTAAAAATAACTGGGAACTTTCCTTGGGCAGAGCGCTCGCAGTGATTGAATATATGCAATCTAAAGGAATACCTGGTTACCGTCTTATAGCCGCCGGACGCGGCCAATATGAACCTCTTTTTCCCAACGATACACCTCAACGCCGGGCTCTCAACAGCCGCGTAGAAATCATCATCATTTATAAAGTCGATCAAAACGTCATCAACCCCATTCCCACTATCACTCCATAGATTATGGTAAGCTAAAGGAGAGGATTTTGCTATGGAAACACCACAAGAAGAACCCCGTAAAAGACGTCTGCCGAACATTTTTGCTCCAATAGCCAGCTTCTTTCAAAAAGGAGTGAAAACTATTGGGATAATCCTAGGGGTATTGGTGATACTTTCTTTTCTGTGCATTAACTTGCTAATCATCTATATCATGTTTGCTCCCGATACCTGGCCTAAGCCATTTTATTTATCTTATCAAACCCCAGGCGAAGCAAGTACAATGCAGCAGCCCCAACAATCACAGCCGCAAATTCCTACACCGAAGGTCATTCCGCAATCTTATTCATCAACATCTCACAACGAACCATCATCCCATGGATTGTCTGTACCCCTTGAGATCAAGGCTGGACAAGGAATAATGTTTGACACAGGTACTAAGATTGTCAACCTGGCAGATCCAGGAGGAAGAAGATACGTTAAAACCAACATTATATTGGAATACGCGCCTAATGATATTACTTACTTCCTTGAAAAAGCCGGTGAAGTAACACCTTCAACCAGCGAGGGCGGTGGACACGGTGGTGAAAATACTGCTACAACTCTTAGTTATGCAGATAAGTTTAAGCAAGAGCTAGAACCACTTAGACCACTTATTGATGACACCTTAATTACTATTTTATCAAGCAAGACCTTTGAACAAGTTTATACGGCAAGCGGCAAAGAGGAATTGCGTAAACAACTGATTAATGCTTTGAACAGCCGCATGCCGCAATACAAAGTCATATTTATTTACTTTACAGAATTCACTGTCCAATGAATTTTATTATTATGGAGGTGAATAAAGAATGTTAAGTCAAGCAGAAATTGATGCCCTTCTTTCAGGTGCTCTTGAAATTGAAGATACTTCTCAGCGCGAACGCGTCAATTTGAAGGAGCTGATGGAAGAAGATGGAGCAATACCAACAAAAGAAGAAGTAATTTCTACACAACCTGCAAAAATCCCAGGAGCTACAACAGCTGTAGCCCCTTCTCCAACTAGGACTATTGGTGGACGCAGCATTCGTCCATACAATTTTTGGTCTCCAGATCATTTTTCTAAAGAACATTTACGGGCTGTTGAGCTTATTCATGAAGATTTAGCTGAAAGGTTAACAGCTTCCTTACCATCCTATTTGCGTACTAACTTACGTCCTCGCGTTGTACATACAGAACATGGTCTTTTTCACGATTTTCTTAAAGACATGCCCCCCAACGTGCTTTTTAATTTACTTACGCTTGCCCCTCTTCCAAGTCGAGTTATTATCACAATCAGCCCAGATATTAGTTACTACATCCTTGAGCTCGTTCTAGGTGGTAGAGGGGAAGGCAAACGTGAAAACCGCAGTCTAACCGAAATTGATCAGTCTCTTATTCAAGGAATGATCGAACATATGCTCAATGACATTAAAGCTGCCTGGAGCAAAGTCGTCGCAGTTGAACCAGCCATTGAAGATAGCACTGTCAATCAGCATTGGGTTCACATGATGATGGGCAATGACAGAGTCATGCTCATTACCATGGAACTGCCTATGCAAGATCTTACTGGAACAATGGATATCTATATTCCCTTTTCAACACTAAAGCCAATTATTAACGTGCTTAACCCTCATGTCTGGATCTCAGGGAGAAAAGTACAGCAGGCAAACCCGCTATCAAAACAAAAGGTCTTTCAGCGCCTTTCACAAACTTATGTTGATGTTCGCGTCATTTTAGGAAAAGCAAAACTGACAGTATCTGACCTCATTCATCTTCAAGTGGGAGACATTATTCAACTCGACACAGCTATTGAACAAACCTTGCCTGTATATATAGCTGACCAAAAACGATTCCTTGCCCGTCCAGGTAAAGCTGGTAAGTACACAGTTGTAAAAATCGAAAAAGTCATTGATCCAACTGATTTGGATCAAATCAGTTTATTAATTGAACGATAAAAAGGAGAATTAACTATGAGCGACATGGCATCTCCTCTCTTCTCAGATGAACCTCTACCCGATCTTGAACCACGCGTTCAGGCGTCAACTCCGCCGCCGGGCC
>DAOUFY010000113.1:0-6151 GCA_034429745.1 Anaerolineales bacterium | reverse complement strand
AGTTTTCCCTTTGGAAAATAAAGTTGTGTAACTAACCTCAACTATTTTTATTTCCCTGTTTTTTATTTCTATTTTTACTGTGCCGTATCCAGTTCTATTTTGTACAGAACGCAAAGCCATTATCACCTGCTTTTCTTCCTCAAGTATCACCTCACACACTCAGTGCCTCCAACAGATAATGTCAAATCCCCTCTAACCACATCTGCCCCAATAATCGTAATCACTACCGCCTTTTCAGCATCCACGTACACCGGCTGAACGCGGAGTTCCAGCCCATACTCAGGCAGCTGCACAAGGCATTCCTGAATCTTCCTTAGCAATTCGTTGACTATAATTTTTTCATCCATCATTTTCCGCCTATTCCACTGCGCTCATGACTCTGTTGAGCATCCATCTAATTTCGGACAAGTCGTCACGGCTTATCTCGTTAAAGCCAGCACAAACAACAGCATTAAGTAAATTCATCAACGCGTAGTATTCTTCATACCCCAACCGGCCGGCCAAAATAATGTTGAAAATCTTTCGCGTTAAACCAAACGCCTCAAAAAACTCCCTGATACTCATATCACACCCCATCCTGTATTGAATATCTTTTCCCGATCTTCATGAGAAATCACATACCGTCCATTGCCATATGATTGTCCTCTTTCCTCGAGTTGTATTACTTCACTCATGGAGACTAGTTTCACCGCCAGCCGGCAGCCATAATCCGGCGGCATCACTACGAGCTCACTTGGATCGTGGATGCTCACTTCGGTGAACTTGATGAGCTCGTGAATTACGGCTATGAATAAAATATCTTTTTTCATCTCGCTAGTCCTTTGCATGCTACGATTTCTCCGCTTCCATTTCGAATCAGCTCATCTGGTGCATACACATCATCCCTTGCACCTCGAAGCGCCTGAACCACGATGGTTGACACGATGTAGATAACATCTTTCTGCGGTTTTGGAAGTCCGTTAACTGCGCCAAAGGTGCGGTGGTAGAGCTCGATACCCATAACTTTCCCAACGTATTTCTTTTCTGTCTCAACTCTAGCTACGTTGCCAGAAGGGGGAATACTAATTATTTTCCCATTGCTTGTCATTATTCTTAAGACATGTTCAGTTAGGTTGATTATTTTCATTTCTTTTTCCCTTTCTAATAATTCGATTTACGTACTTAACAGCATCTCCACTTAACACCATTCTTGAGCTTACGAAGAGAACACGCCAGCCAAGTATTGCAGCTTCGCAAAGTTTCTCGTACTCATGCTCCAAAGCGTTTCCCCTCGTATGCCTGCCGGCCGTGTGCAATCCACCCTGCACTTCGATAGCGACCATTTCGGCTGGGAAAGCAAAGTCGAAGCGCCATTTTCGTTTTGGGTGAAATTGGTACTCCGCCTCAAATTCATAGCCGGCATCAATCAGGTTGTACTCAAGGATTATTTCCAGTGTCGATCTTTTCATCAACCAATTGGGGCTGGCACTCTACTGCAGAAAGTATGTTCTTCCCGCGCCGAAAGACATATACTTCTGCCGGCTCGAACCCCCGTTTCTGCCGGCAGTGTTCGACAATCTGCTCAATTGGCACGTCGCCAGAAAAAGCGATAAACCACTTGGGGAGTTCATACACCTCGCTGACCTCTTTCACCACAACTTTTATCTCTTTCATGCAAACTCCTTGATTTTCTCTCGGGCTATCTCGCCATACAGGCTAGGGAGAAAAAGCATTTTCTTTCGTGCTTGCTTTTCCAACCATACATCCGCGGCAGCTTCAAAGTCTGCATCATCAGATGCGCCAACAATCGACAGTGCTTCAGTCCATATCTCACCCGGAGAGGGGACATTTGTGTATATGCGCTGGCGAAGGATTTTCTCAACGACCACCTCAAGCACGCCAATGGGAATAGTGCCAATAGATTGGCTGTAGGCGTCGATTTGTTTGACGTTTGGCATCTTTCCATAAGCGTGCCAAAGTCGCAACAGTACTGCGACCCATTCTTGAGTAAGAAGCTTATACATATCGTCCATTTTGTTTTGCATACCTTTCTGCCAATTTGCTTGATACACGTTCTAGCATTTGATTGTATTCGTCATCAGCAGTTGAATTTTGTGCAGTTGTTGGCTGCTTTTTATTAACCTTGAAACCATCCTTTTTCCAGCGGCGAAGAACAGCCGCGACGTAAGCCCAAGACCGTGCGTTGTTGCGTGCTGCTTCGCCAATTGCAGCAGAAATCCACTCGTCTGGGTAATCTTCTTGGGCGGATTTGATTTCTTCGGCAATTTTGGGCGTTAATAGTCCAATCTCTTTTTCGTAATCCCTAAAGACAGAATCCTTTCTCGATTTTTTTTCGTTTTGCGCGCTAGAGGATGTAGCATTAATTAATTCTGATTCTGATTCTGATTCTGTCTCTGTTAATCTACGAACGATTCGTTCGTTTTTCGTTCGTTTTTCGTTCGCATTTCGTTCGTTATTGCAGTCATTTGAATCGCTAGTGCTTGCATCCCCTCCGTGTTTTTGTCGGTATCTTTTCCCTCTTTCAGATGCAGAAAGAGGGGCTTGTCTTTTTTGGAAGTTAACGACGAGCCAACCTTCGCAATGTCGTTCTACGAACCCAAGATTTGTAAGAGTTTGCAATTCTTCTTCTAGCTGGTCTGCCGGCACGCGTAAGCACCATGCTATTTGTGCGGTATCTGGTAAAATGCCAGATTTATCTGGGCATAACCGGCCGGCCAAAAGAAAAAGTTCGATGAGTCTACGCCATAAACGATCTGGCAAAGTGCCCATTTTAGGATCATCCAAAATTTCATGATAAAGTTTTATCCAATAATCTGATTTCATTATGTTCTCCTTCCGCGAACGATTCGTTCGTTTTTCGTTCGCTTTTCGTTCGTTTTTCGTAATTTGTTTCAATCCCTTATAGGTAGGCTAAAAACCCTTTTCACATTCAGGTTACAACAATTCCAATTGTGGCGAAAACTCTCTGGTGGCTGTAATGCGCAGTATCTTCGCCTGTTCAAGCAAGTCATAGCTTCGTGACTCCAGCTCAGCAACAGCATCAAAAACCTCCTGATAATCTTCTGCGTACCAGTAGCCGGCACCGCTGGAGTCGGAAAGGATCAAGTAGCCATCCTTTCGCAGCTCATTTACCGCCATGCGGATCTGACGGTCTGTTTTATCGTTTTTGTTATTAGAGTATGGAAGGAACAGCGCCCTCGCTATCTCTTCTTTTGTTACGCGATTGTTTTTCCCTCTATGCTTCTCAATCACCCTCAACACCCTTTGTTTAAAGTCGAAGGTGATTTCGGATTTGATTTGAGAATATTTTTCCGTAGCTGCCATTTTCACGCTCCCCGAATACAGTCCCAGCGCAGTTGGTTATCGCCAGCTGCGCTGGGAATTATTTTTATATAAGTCTTCCGCTTACCACTTCTGTTGGTTCTGATATATCGTATCCAAGCATACGCAGGTTTTCTTCCACTGAGGCAGGTTGATGTTGTTCCTCAACAATCTCCACTTCATCATCGTCTGGGAGCTCATACATAGCATTAGGTTGAGGTCGTTCACCAGCGTCTATTTCGACCTGCTCCATCACAGCAACATCCGTTGGGTTTAAATAACCCCACGTTTGCAAAAGGGCACGAAGTACGGTCTTTCGTTCCATCACAGATGGATTTGTTTTCCATATAGACTTTGGATTTGAATATATTCTGGAATACCGTCTTGCATGCTCATGGATGTCTTCTATGGACATGTAAATAGCCTTTGAATATCCATTTGTCATTTCAAAGGCTGCTATGTAGCCGATGACCTTCAATCCCTTTGCTCTCCCACCCTGGCGATTTGTGAGCTTTATGGAACCTGTAATTCTATCTTCTTCAACGATTTCCCCTTCATAGACTGGTGCAACATTTATATACCGATATTTTCCAGTCCTAGTTGCTAAATCTATGAGCCCTTTATACCCGACCACAAGGGTTGCTTCGTTCTTAAAGGGTACAAGGTATGCTTTTCCGAGAGCAGGGTCTACAGACAGCCCTAAAGTGGCTGCCCTTAGTGCCGAAACTGCGATTGACTTAGGGGTACATTGCTGAAGCGCCTCAGAAGCACCAACGGCAATTATCACGGAGGATATATACGCAGCTGCAGTGTTATTAGAGCCAAGCACTTCCATGAAGGTGTTACGCACCTGTTCATTCCGCAAATAGCTTTTGATTTTTGTTATTTCGTTCATTTTTTCTCCCTTTTTATTAGTTTTCAAACATTTCCTTTTAACTTGTCATACAAATCATGTCGTATTCGATCCACTTCAGAAGCCGCTTGTTGTATCCTGTGGATGCGCGACCAGTCTGGGTTAGGTGTATCGGAAAGTTGGTTCGCAATTTGCCATAATTTATTTCCAAGCTCCATGAGTTCCGTGTATGTCGGATTTTTATGGCTATGGCCCGATACGAGTCCGTCCCACGTTGCCGGTGGTTGACTCTTTTGGAATATCCTGCTATACTCAGATAAGAAAATTTCGTTCATAAATTTCTCCTTTCTTATTCTCCGCGAGTGGCATCGTGGAGAATTTTTTCTGCCTCTGATTTCACGATAAGCATTTTCGTTTCAATTTCCCCAGCCCTCCCCAAAATCATCCCGACGCGTTTCATGATTGACGCTTCGTCCAAGCTGCTCATGAGGATTTCACGCGCTAGTTTTTGAATATCGCGTGAAATCGAGAGTGTATCCATTCGAGCCCACTCGAAGGTACGCGGGAGAGGTTTTGGTTTGGTCATCCTTTTACCCTCCTTTCGTTCACCTTTGAATTTCCGATTCATGATCTTCCTGATAATGCTGGTATGTTTTTAATAGGTCTTCAAGTTCGGCTACGGACATAGGTTGTCCATCAAACAAAACGACATTTGGACAAGATGTAATGGCTGTTTGTTTACCGGTGAAAAAAGTTGCTTTTCGGAGTAGATTCCACTCTCTCTCAGAAAACCAGAATGGGAAAGTTTTATGTTCCATATCACCTCTTTGTACTTTTTTCGGGGCATAGGGTGGGAGAGTCAGAGACCACTGCTGCTCGGCATTTCTTCCGCTTCTTCCAGTTCCAGTTCCATAGAGTCTGCAACAGAGATCGTTTCGCGCTTCTTTCGCCGTGCCCACTCTTTGCGAATGAGATGACGAACCCATGCAGATCGATTGTCGTAGGCATCTTCCCTCATCATCCTACTGAGCATTCGCACATCTTTGTTGGTCATATTTACATTCACTTGAACAAAATCAGCCATGAAAACTCCTTAATCAGTCGATAATCATTGTGAATAGTTCTCCTAATCTAAATAGCAAAGCGACGGAGCCCAATATTTATGACAATGCGCCAGCGATATGTTTTAAAGATATCTATCAGCAGAGAGCCAAATCTGAATTCAAAAACCTTGCACTTGGGGCTTATGAATATGTCAAAATTATTTTTGTTCATCATATTTCTCCTTTGCATAAGCTTACATAATGCTAGCTATTGCTTACATTATATCACAATATAATGAATTGTCAAGCAAATGCTAACGGAATAATAGCCAAAGCTAATATTTATGCTGACATAATGTTAGCAATGGAATTCAAAGATTGGGTATTGAACTGGCTTAATAAAAAAGGATGGAATCAGGCTGAGTTAGCTGCGCGGGCAGGAGTTACTCGAACGGCTATTAGTGATATTTTATCTGGCAGACGGAATCCTGGCCCAGATCTTTGTACGGCTATTGCCAGAGCTCTAAACTTGCCACCCGAAACAGTTTTTCGCGCTGCAGGTCTCTTACCCCCTGTCCCAGCATCTGAGGAACAGCAAGACACATTGATGTATCTTTACTCGCAGCTCCCCCAAAAGGAACGAGAGGAAGTCCTCGAATATATTCGCTTCAAGCTGGAGAAGGCAGAAAAAGAAAAAGAACAGAGCCGTACCAAAAAAGAGCGTCCGGCTCAAATAGTCTTAAATAGTTAGTAGAATTAATGTTCTAAATTGGAATTGAACTATGAGTAACGATGATTTTTTTGAGAGACAGAAAGAAAACTCAAAGGTAAAAACAGAAATTGTTTGTAAGTATTTTGATGCATTTTCAACTGTCTTTAAAAACAAAAAGAAAGATATTGCTTATATTGATCTTTGTTGCGGCCCAGGTTAGAT
>DAOUFY010000112.1:0-4935 GCA_034429745.1 Anaerolineales bacterium | reverse complement strand
ATCTAACTCCAATAATCCTAATAGAAAATATACTAGAAGATAAGACGAAAAGTGATAAAATACGCATTTACTTTAATGATAAAGATCATAAGGCAATTTTAAATCTGAAAAAGGAAATAGAACGAATACATGGTATAGAAAATTTAAAGTATTCACCAGAATTTTCTAATTATGACATTGATAAAGATGTAGATAAATTGTTACAAAATATTCCTACCATTCCATCTTTTATTTTCATTGACACATTTGGATACAAAGGAATTAGAAAATCTCTAATCAAGAAGGTGGCATTTAGATCAAATTGTGATTGTGTTGTTTTCTTCAATTATAAAAGATTCAATGCTGCCGTGAATAATGACAGATTAGAAGAACCAATAAATGAAATTCTTTCAGAGCCAATGAAACAAGAATTATTAAAAAAGATTGCGACATGCACACCACGCCAACGTGAATTTGAAATCTTAGAGGCGATTTTTAAAGAATTACAGGCATTATCATTCTGTTCAAGGATACAATTATTTGTTTTACCTTTCTGTTTCAAAGAACAACACAATACCCGAACCTCACATTACTTGTTTTTTATTACAAAAAGCTTTCTAGGTTATGACATAATGAAAGATGTTATGGCAAAATGCAGTACTAGAAAAGATGAAGGAGTTCCTTCATTTAGTTATTGTAGTGCAGATAAAAATCAACCTTTGCTCTTCTCTTTTACCCAGCCTTTAGAGTCGCTAAAAGAATCATTGCTAGCAGAGTTTAAAGGGCGTGAGATTTCTTTTAAGGATCTGTATGAAAAACATAGCGTTGGCAAGCCCTTCGTCAAGAGAAACTATAAAGATATTCTCATTGAACTTAAAAATAATGGTATAATTACTACAGATAGAGAACCTAAAAAAGGTACTTTCCCTGATAACTTGATGATAACTTTTCGGTAAACATTAAAAAAATATTAAAATGCGATAAAAATACTATGTCTGTAAAATCTAAAATAGAATGGACTGAGTCAACTTGGAACCCAATTACAGGCTGCACAAAAATCAGTGAAGGTTGTAAAAATTGTTACGCAGAGCGGCTCGCTAAACGGCTGCAAGCAATGGGACAAGTCAATTATTCTAATGGCTTTGCTGTAACCATCCACCCTAACACCCTTACTATTCCACTTCAATGGAAAAAATCACGAATGATATTTGTAAATTCTATGAGTGATTTATTCCATGAAAGCGTTCCTGATGATTATATTTTTTCTGTCTTCGAGGTCATGAATACTGCTAATTGGCATATCTTTCAAGTACTTACAAAACGTTCTGATCGTTTGATGTCTCTTTCGCCTAAATTATATTGGTCACCTAATATTTGGGTGGGGGTTAGCGTGGAAAATCAAAGATATGCATACAGAATAGATGATTTACGCTCTACTAATGCAAAATGCAAATTTATATCCTTTGAGCCACTTATTGGTCCAATAGATAATGTTGACTTGATTGGAATCGATTGGGTTATAGTAGGTGGTGAATCTGGACCTCAAGCAAGAGTGATGCGAAAAGAATGGGTAATAAAGATAAGAGATTATTGTATTTCCAATAACATTCCCTTCTTTTTCAAACAATGGGGTGGTGTGAACAAATGTAAAAGTGGTCGTGTTCTTGAGGGGAAAATTTGGAACGAGCAGCCTTACTTTGCCGTGCTTAATGCAGTTTGAATCGTATTTGATTACGGATAAAAAGTAATAAAAAATTAACTAAGAATAAGAAACAGGATTTTTATATCCCTATTATGTATTGAAATAGGGAACGGAGAAAAAAAGATGGACAGAGTAACTCTCACACTAAATGGAGATGTGTCTGTCGATCTATTTGCCGAAGCAATTACGGGTTTATCCAATTTACTCACCACACTAACTGAAGAAATTGCTGCTGACAGTACTATCGATTGGCAAGTTGTTGACCTAAACGCTGGAAGCGCTACCGCTGTTGTACAGGGAATTGCAGAAATCATTGAAGATATTGAAAAGGTTGTTTCTGCATACAGTGTCATAGGCGAAAACCTTGCTGCGGGAAAACCAATACCCTATTCACCAAGAGTAGAACAAGCGGTAAGCAGTATTACGGCTGTTCTAAATGGGAAAATTTCTTCTATCGAATTTGGAGCAGATAGCAAATTCTACTGTATCACTGAACCCTATCAGAAAGAAAAAATAATTGCCAGAGCCTATGCCTATGGTTCAATTACTGGCAAAGTAGAAAATCTCATTGGACACAAGACACTCAAATTTACCCTTTACGATAACCTTTTCAACAAAGGGGTAACCTGCCGAGTTGAAGAAGAAAAACGCGAATTATTGAGAGATATATGGGGCAAGAATGTAACTGTTATAGGGTATATCTATCGCGATATGATTACCGGCCGTCCTCTTGAAATCCACGACATACAGTCTATTGATGTAATTCAAACACCAGAACCTGGGGCATACAAAAAAGCACGCGGCATACTTCCCTGGAGACTTGGTGATGAGACAGCAGAACAGACTATCCGACGGATAAGAGATGACGAATACTCTTAAGCTGTATTGGGATTCATGTGTGTTTTTAAAATATCTCAACGACGAGCCCGGAAGTGATATTATCGAATCTCTCCTTGCCGATGCTGAAGCTGGTAAAGTAACCATCTATACCTCAACCATTACCATTGCTGAAGTCACACATGCCAAACATGAAAGAGAACAATCCCATCTAGACTCGGAAATTGAAAATATCTTGAAAGGTTTATTTGCAAACATCACATTTGCTGAGTATTCGGAGAACATTGGATACACAACTAGAGATTTAATCCGTAAGATGATTGCATCTTCTCAAAAACTCAAATCAAAAGATGGCATACATCTCGCCACCGCATTATGGATAGACCATTATATCGTCCGACTAACCGAAATCAACACTTACGATAAAGAACTACAAACCTTTTACCCTGGTATTATTCAAATTAGAATAACAGAGCCACATAGAACTCAATTACCTCTACTTTGATAGCTACACATTGTCAAATTTCCATGTGTAGCGCTTCAATCATATGTAAGTCTGCATTAATAAAATATGTCAACATCCACATTAGATAAATTGGGCTATTTGCATGGCAAACATTACACGGAATATGTTGAAATCATTGAACAAGCCTGCCGTAATGGTTATTACGATACAGCAGAAAAGATATTATTGTCTCTAATAGATGTTATTGAGCGCGAGAGCCGCGCTACTGGGTATGGGGTTGCTCCGTATTATTACGAAAAGTTAGCGATCATATACAGAAAACAGAAACGCACGGATGAAGAAATCAATATTCTTTTGCGTTTTGCAAACCAAATTCATGCACCTGGAGTAAAACCACCGCAGCTGCTAGAAAGGTTAAATAAGTTATTGGAAAGAAAAAAATGATACCATTACTTTAAAAGTCAATGTTAACAAAAACGAGCGCATTATATTTTAGGTGTCAAAGTAATGAGGTCGTAATTTGGGCGGATAGCTCAGTCGGTTAGAGCGCATCCCTTACAAGGATGAGGTCGCAGGTTCGAGTCCTGTTCCGCCCATTTTTGTTTTAATATAATACACGCATATGGTACTGCCCTGATTTAGGATGAGCCGGGTAATACATTTTTATTTTCCCGCGTCATCACGGGTCATATATGCAGGAAAATGGGTAATTGTTGGAAGCTGCGCTTTTTAGTAACCTGCTGATTTTATAAGCAGCAGCTAATCAAGCTGTTTTTGGGGATTGTAGTTGGTAATGACGAGTTCGGTAATTTTTGTGCGCTTATCGCCGCGACAGTTTATTGCACGGTTAACTAAAACTTCTTCAATGAAAAAAAGGGGATGGGCATAGAGTTCGCGTACCAATGGAGCAGAAGAGTTGGAAAGCATGCAGAAAACACCTCTTTTGGTTAGTTCTATACACAAATTACGCAGTTGTTCTTGTTCAGCCAAGCCAAAACCATTGGGGTAATAGGAAGTAAAGTTTGCAGTTGGGGAAAGGGGAATGTAAGGGGGGTCAAAATACACCAAATCGCCTGCCTGAACTCTGCTTGTCAGCGTATGAAAGGACGTGCAAAGAATTTCCACCTCTTGAAGTGTATTAGAGACAGCGATAAGGTTGTCATAGTCGAAGATTTTTGGCGATTTATATTTGCCAAAAGGCACATTGAATTTTCCTTGCCGGTTGACGCGGTATAAGCCATTATAAGCTGTTTTATTGAGATAGATAAAACGTGCAGCACGCTGCACAGAGCTTAACGTCCAAGGATCTTTGTCACGGAGCTCATAGTAAAAATCTTTCCTGTAAGGGTATTCGGATAGGAGGCCGGCTACTTGCGAGGCATGATCGCGAATGGCTATATAGGTCTCTATCAATTCGGCGTTGATGTCTGAAAGGACAGCGTGTTTGAGTTTTCCTTCCCGAATGAGGCGAAAGAACATCGCACCACTGCCAACAAAAGGTTCATGATAAGTGTTAAAGCGAGAAGGCATGCGTTCCAAAAGAGCATTTGTCAATTGTGTTTTCCCGCCCGCCCATTTTAAGAACGGGCGGGGAAAGCAAGTGGAGCAGTTTTTCATAAGTGATAAACCCTGCGCAGAGATGCGTGAATTTTTTATAGGTGAAAGACCTTATAGCATAAAACGAATACCCTTGCAAGGGGCTAAACTTGCGAGGGTTGAAAAACACCATTCTGAAAGATTCTTAATAAATGAGTGGGATTCTTACATAACTGCGAAGAATATATATAAAGACCTGCCTTTATTGCGGAATTGATTCGTTGGATTACGCAACCTTTTTTCTGTAAAATCGTGTCAGAAATATCCATCGTACTTTAACAAGCGAATTACTTGCCAGAACAATAATGCTTTCCGATCTGCCATTCTTCTGAGATTTCCATCAAGAGGGCTGAAA
>DAOUFY010000111.1:0-5832 GCA_034429745.1 Anaerolineales bacterium | reverse complement strand
AGCCCTTTCCCCCTGCGATGATTACGCTTAAAGATGGACGGGTAATGGTTATCCGCGAGGCTAAGTTAGAAGAAGCCCCCCTTATGTTGGAATACATGAAGAAAGTTATGGAGATTGACCATGACTTTTATGATATTGTTGGCGCTCGGGTCTATGCAGAAATTTTAGGTTGGTATCGTAAAAGACTTAAGGATCCGTACACTTTAGTGGGAATGATTGATGGCGAATGGGTAGGCTTTGCTAATGGGCGTCTGCTCAATGAAAAGATCAACATTAGCTTACATACCATGGCTTTAGCCCGCGGCGGTAGAATTGGTGCTGTAATGTATTATGCCAAAGCTGCTTATGCATTTGAGGTGCTTGGACAGGAAGAATGGTGGGCTACTTATGAATCCTACAACGGTTGGTACCGCTGGGGGTTAGGAATGGCTCAGCCTTCTTATCCTTGGCCTGAATATCAGCATGAGTTAGGCGGCGCAAGGGTATATTACATTACAAAGAAATATTGGGAATCAACAGTAAAGAACTATGTTCTTCAAATGGTTGGTGCAGATCTGGTGAGACCCGTTCCCGATGAGCTGCTAAAGAAGAACGAGAAAATCACAAAGGTACCTCCGGTAGAAGAAATCTAGCCGTTCATTGCCTTGGTAATACTACCGCCCCATATAATTTATATGGGGCGGTTCTTTTTACTTACAGGTAGTAGATAGCAATTTTATTTTGCCTTTAGTTAGGCTAGACCCAGTCTCTGCAAGGCTTTATAAGCGGCGGCTTTTGAGGCAGCTTGTTTGTTCATACCTTCTCCGGTGCCGTACACTTCATCACCAATCATAACTTCTACAACATAGAGCGGCTGATGGGTAGGCCCACTGGTGGAGACTAAGCGATATTGAGGTGTACCAAGTCCTTTAGCTTGGGTAAATTCTTGGAGTTGACTTTTAGGATCCACATCGCGGTGTTGAAGAAGGATTTGATTGCAGGCATCTTGCAGCAGCGGTTCGATGAATGCCTGTACCGAATCTAGCCCTTGATCAAGATACAACGCGCCAATTAATGCTTCAAACACTGACCCAAGCAATCCGGCACGTTCTCTGCCATTACCATCCAATTCACCTTTGCCTAAAAGAACGGCATTACCTAAAGAAAGCTGACGTGAAAATTCAGCCAACTGTTCATTGCGAACTAAAGCCGCACGCAAGGAAGTTAATTTGCCTTCGGGAAATTCAGGAAAGCGATGATACAGCCAGGCAGCTACAAGAAAATTGAGCACAGCATCCCCTAAAAATTCAAGACGTTCATTGTCTTCTAATATTTCAGGGTTTTCATTGAGGTAGGAACAATGGGTGAAAGCTCGAACCAACAAGTATGGATTGTTGAAGTGCAACCCAAGCTGTTTGGCAAGCTGTTGAGGTAATTCGAAAGAAGGACGGTTAGGTGAAGTTTTGTGATTAAGATAGTTTTCCATAGCTTTCATTTGTATTTATTGTTTAGATATTTTATTATGTTGAAATTGAGCTGAGGAGTTCTTGATCAGAAGCTACTTTTAAACCGGAACCAGTTAATATGGCAATGATGGGGGTAGGCAAATGATCTCTTAAGTTATGGATGACTTCCCATACTAATGCAGAAGTAGGTTCAACATACAAACCTAACCTAGCTAGCTGCCGGTATCCAATAATAATTTTTTGTTCACTGACGGCTAATAAAGTACCTTGGCTTTCTTTTACGATATCAATCACAGCTTTGGGCCGCAAAGGATTTGCAATCCGAACACCTTCAGCAAGGGTTTTAATGGGTACTGGTGTTTGGTTGCTTTGATCGTTGCTAAATAACCGCACTAAAGGCGCACAGGATTGAGCTTGAACACCGATGATACGCGGCAGATGGGTTATGTTCCTGCTTTTTAACATAGATTTGAAACCGCACCCAATACCGAGCAATAAATTTCCTTGACCAACGGGCAGGATGATGCTGCCGGGTGCATCGCCAAGTTGTTCAACTAATTCATAAGCAATGGTAGCATAACCTAGCATAACCTGCGGCAGATAAGCATGGGAAGCGTAGCAGGTGCCACCCTTGGCCATCTCAAGTACGGCTAGGGCAACATCTTCGCGGCTTCCCTTTATGGGAAAGACCTCTGCTCCATAAGCTTTCATTTGGGTGATTTTTGGACCAGCAGCAGCTTCTGGCACATAAATTTGAGCGTGAATTCCTGCTCTGGCAGCATAAGCAGCAAAGGCTGCGCCGGCATTTCCTGATGAGTCTTCTATTGCACGCTTAATCCCTCGCGCTTTTAAAAAGCTGGCTAGTAAGGCTGCGCCACGGTCTTTATATGAGCCGGTGGGGTTTAAAAATTCACATTTAAACCCATATTGTCTATCATCAATTTCGCACCAAATTAAAGGAGTATTGCCTTCTCCTAAACTTATTGGGGCTGCATTATCTGGCAGTTCAAAATTGCTCTTGTAACGCCAAAATCCGGAAAAGGGATCAGTATTAAGCGGAGGATTTTGGTAGCTTTCTGCTATTATTTCATACAATCCGCCACAGTGCGGACATAAAAAAGGCACGCCATTTTCCGGATAAGGTTGTGAACAGTTGGTGCACTTGATCATTTTTTGGATTAAATCAATTTTACCATAACAGCTTTAAGAGGGCGATTAAAAAGATTGACAAAGAATTATACGCAGCCAAGGTTCTTACTCTAATTCAATATCGGCTACAGAATTGACCACGTAGGTTGGCATATAAGGATAACGATCGATGTCTTCTAAACGAGTCACGCCAGTTAATACCAGGATGGTTTCCATCCCATGCTGTACTCCAGATAGTATGTCGGTATCCATACGATCACCGATAATGGTAGTCTCTTCGGAGTGGGCATCCATATAATTTAGCGCTGTCCGCACCATAAGCGGGTTAGGTTTGCCGACAAAAAACGGCTGAAAGCCACTTGCTTTTTCGATCAAAGCTGCCATTGCCCCGCATGCTGGCACAATGCCGTGCTCTGAAGGTCCAGAGGGATCGGGATTAGTGGCGATAAAACGTGCGCCACTAACGACAAGACGGATGGCTTTGGTAACCAATTCAATATTGTAGTTTTCAGTTTCGCCCAATACAACATAATCAGGGTTATGTTCTGTGATGATATACCCCAATTCATGCAAGGCGGTAGTCAACCCGCTTTCTCCAATAACAAAAGCCGTACCGTTGGGTTTTTGGGCACTTAAAAACCGTGCTGTAGCCATAGCCGATGTAAAAATGTTCGTCTCAGGAATATCTAACCCGATAGTATTCAGGCGATGAGCAAGATCGCGGGGTGTGTACATTGGGTTGTTGGTCATTACAAGAAATTTCTTGTTGCGTTCCGATAAACGTTTGATAAACTCTGATGCGCCAGGAATAGGTTTAGAACCGCTGACTATAACACCGTCCATATCAATGAGGTAATTCTTTGAAGTGTTGATTTGCTTTTTCATAGAAGCTCTCCTTCTCTTCAGAATTATACTAGAGGAAAGATAATATTCCTGAGGACATTATCCTTGATTTTATCTAGTATATTTTATCACTATATGCATTTGGAGAATGATTAAACTGGAAAAGGGTGGATTTAACAAATTAACGAAGATTCACCTTGATAAATTACGAACTATTTTTTTGTAATTAACTTGACAATTATAAGATTCTCAGGTATATTATTGACAAGTAAAAGCTAAGAAGAGGAATAGTAGGCATAGAAACGGAGGTACAGAGAGCAGGGAAAGGGTGAGAGTCCTGCCCTAACGACTATGTTGAATGGACCTCGGAGCTGCAGGGTGAAAGGCATTTAGCTTAGTAGCCTGAGCCGGAGTTGTCACCGTTATCAAGACAAAGGGTATAATTAGCATCTGCTAACGTACCCCACAGAGTGAGGCTGGCTATTTTACCTATCGTCATCACCGATAGGTTTTTTTGTTAAGGTAATTCGTTAAGTCAGCCTAACCAGGGTGGCACCACGGGAGCCCCTCTCGTCCTTGGATCGAGAGGGGCTTTTTTATTAGATAAGGAGTGTGAACATGATGATAAATGCATTAGAAGAAAAGGTAATGGAAATAAACCTAAGGCAACCGCTTATTCGGGAGCTTTCAGCAGACCTGGAAACACCTATCACAGCTTATATGAAATTAGCTAATGAAAACCCGTCATTTTTACTGGAAAGTGTAACAGGAGGGGAACATGTAGCTCGTTATTCTTTCATTGGTGTAAATCCCCGGCAAGCATATGTTATCCATAAAGGAAAAATTGAGGTCCTCAATATAGCACATAGAAGATCCATACCGTTATTTTCTTCACAAAACCCCTTAGATATTTTACGAGATGAGCTTAAGCTCATCTCTTCTCACCAGCATATTAATGGCTTGCCGCGTTTTTGTGGTGGATTGGTGGGGTATTTAAGCTATGAGATGATCCGATATTTTGAACCATCAGTACAACTTATACCTCATCCTACTATACCAGACGGCATTTTTCTCTTATCTGAAACCTTAATTGTGTTTGACCATGCATTTAGAAAGATGATATTGATCAGTTTTCCTGATCCAGAGTTAGAAGAAAGAAAAAGTATTTCAGAGGCTGAAAAAAGGCTAGATGATATAGAGCGATTGCTTGCGCAACCTTTACCAAATTTACCGCAACGAAAGATATCTACTGCAGCTAAGTTTGAATCTAACATATCCAAGGAACAGTTCACAAAATCCGTTAGGCGAGCAAAAGAATATATAGCCGCGGGTGATATCTTTCAAGTTGTTTTGTCGCAACGTCTCACGGGCTATAGCGATGCTGAGCCGTTTGCAATATATCGAGCGTTACGAAGATTAAATCCTTCGCCTTATATGTTTTATTTCAATTTTGCATATTTAACTGGAGATAAGCCATTGATATTAATTGGTGCATCTCCAGAAATGCATGTGAGATTAGAAAACCAAGTGGCGACTGTGCGTCCTATCGCTGGAACGCGGCCGCGCGGAAAAGATTCACAAGAAGATGATTTACTAGAAAAAGAATTGCTTGAGGATCCTAAGGAAAGAGCAGAACACGTGATGCTTGTGGATTTGGCTCGCAACGATTTGGGACGGGTATGTGAATATGGAAGTGTTCGCGTTCCAGAACAAATGATAGTCGAGCGCTATTCTCATGTTATGCATATTGTTTCTCAGGTTGAAGGAAGGTTAAGAGCAAATTACGATGCGTTTGATCTGCTCAAAGCCACTTTTCCTGCCGGTACTGTAAGTGGGGCTCCTAAGATTCGCGCTATGCAAATCATTTCGGATTTAGAGACAACACCGCGAGGTCCTTACGCAGGTGTAGTAGGTTACATTTCCACAAGCGGGGCAATGGATACTTGCATAACCTTGCGTACGATCGTTATGTGTGGCAATGAGATCAGCGTTCAAGCTGGTGCGGGAATTGTTGCTGATTCAATTGAAGAAAATGAATATCAAGAAACATTAAACAAAGCGCGCGCATTAGTTAAAGCTGTTGAACTAGCTGAAAAAGAGATAAAGTGATTTTTCTTGAAAGGAAGGAGAATAAAATGGTCGCGGTTATTGATAATTACGATTCGTTTACTTACAACATTGTTCAATTGCTTGGTGAGCTTGGAGCTAACGTTGAAGTCTTCCGCAATGACGAGATTAGTCATGAGGAATTAAAAGAACGCCGGCCAAGTCAACTTATTATTTCACCAGGGCCGGGCAATCCATCTCAAGCGGGGATTTCTAAAGAAGCAATCAAAATTTTAGGAAAAGAAATACCTGTATTAGGTGTATGTCTTGGCCATCTATGCATTGGTGA
>DAOUFY010000110.1:0-6765 GCA_034429745.1 Anaerolineales bacterium | reverse complement strand
TTCTAAGATTTTTATTAAACTTCTATTTCTTGTATATTAATTTTATTTTTAAAGTGATGTATTTTTTCTCTTGATGCTAGAATGGCAATTTTTCCTTTTGATGGGAAGTCATGCAGTAATTGAGCGAAGCGGTGAAAGTCCTCAATGCTTGCGTGCAAAATTTCATCTCTTCTTAATTGGCGTTCTTCATCAGTGATACCTATAATATGTCTTATGTATGAGGAATAGCCTTTTGCATCTGGCAATTGATACGTATCAACATCACCTATAACACCAATGATGGTTTTGATGAGCTCATTTTCCTCAAGGCGTAGATTGCTTAAGTAATTGGCTGCTTGATCGTAGATTTTAAGCGTATTTTCGAGTTGGGGATCACGGTAAGATAAAAAGGTCAATGTCCCGCTTAGGCGATCATAAGAACAGAAACCGCCATAGGCTCCACCTTGCATGCGGATTTTATCCCATAAATATACGCTATTAAGGTGGTTTGTTACAACTGAGATACTTCCATGATCGTATCCTTGTCTGGGAAATAGAGATATACCTTTGCCCACATAGTTGACTTGAGTTGGGATAATGAAACCTTCATGTTCTTGATTGTGCTTTTGTTTCCACTCAGGTGTGGATAGTTTATCAGGTGAAGGAAAAGAAGATATTAGGTCTGATAATGGAGAATGAATTTCTTTCCAAATATTTTCATCAACTGTAACATTGCTCACTAAACCGTTTGCATGGATTATGGATGCACGTATATTCTCTAGATTGCAAAGAATATCTTCCCATTGAATGTCTATGTTAGGGATAAGCTGCCGAATGAAGTGCAAGTAATCGAACCCTCCAATTTGTTCGCCAATGTAGCCTGCAAGAGACCATTTGGCTGATAATCGGGATTTTATCCATTGATGTCCAGAAGACTTAATGCTTGCCTCTAATTCAGCTTTTGTCTCAAGAGCTATTTGGCGAAAACGCTCGCGGTTATCCAATTGCACATTGAGCAAAATGTCTTTTAATATATCCAATAGGTTTAAAAACTTATCGGGGGTAGCTTTTGATCGGACGATCAACTTGGCAATGCATTGTTGGGGGTTTCCTATTTTGGGTGAGAAAAATAATGAAGCAGAAATGCCGCCTGTATGTTTTCCTATTCTTTGGATTAGTTTTATGTAATCCTCCGATTTTGTACCGAATTCTATTAAACTGCGGGCAAAAATTGGGCAATATGGTAAAAGCTCTTGCGGCAAACCTCGCAAGTCAAAACCCAAGTCTAAGTAGATTATTCGATTAGTGAATAAGGGGTGATGAAGCACTTCGGTATTTGCTGGAAAACCTAATTCATCTTTATAAACAACTTTGGGGACGGTTTTTATAAATTTATCAATATCGGATAACTTCAAAGAAGGAATTTTAGCGAGGTCTTCTGGAGAATCGGCTTTATTCTGATATTCCACTAGAGCTTTGGATTTTTGAATGACTACCCGCCGCTCATCATCATTCATCTGGTCAAGCATAGCCTGAAGGATGGATTTTTCTTTTTCCCTACTTTTTTCTTCAAGTAATTCATCTGGTTTTAAAATGACAATGGTACAATGCTTATTAGTAAGGAAGTATTTTTCGATAAGTTTTTCAAAGTAAGGCTCACCTCGATGAAAATATTCTTTGATTCTGGAAAGGGGTTTTTCAAAAGTTAAAGGTTCAAAGGGATCATAATCGTATAACCATGTGGTTAGAGAGCGGAGCATTAAAGATAACCCGCGGGGAAAATAACCGGTATTGTTTTCCCGCAGGATGAATTCCGCAGTGTTGATAGATGCTTCAATGGTATCCTTATCAATACCATTTTCAGCCAGTTCTGCTAAAGTGTCTCTAATAAGGTTTTCTATTTTATACTGATCTTTCTGATGATAACCCTTTAAACCACAGCTGAAAATCATTTGCCTAAGATCGCTGTCCAATCCATCACCTGTAATATCTTCGCCTAGGCCGGACTCGATTAATTTTTTCCTCAAAGGAGAGGCTGGTGTGCCTAATAATATGTGATTAAGAATGTGCATACCAAGGTTTAGTTCTTTATCATTAGTTTCTGCGAAAAGCCAGTTCATTGTGAAAAGCCATTTATTGGCTGCTTTTTCTTGGGGGCTTATTGGATAAGGAATAATAACTCTTTTTGGTTCAGAAAATGATAGAAAAGGCTGAGGAGGTATTGCTGAATTAATTTTCTTTTGATCAAATGTCTTTATGGTCTCATGAATGATCTCTAATCTTTGATATGGATCATCATTGCCGTAAAAGAAAAATCGAGCGTTTGAGGGATGATAATAGGTTTGATGGAAATTTTTAAATTCATCATAAGTGAGCTTAATGATCATTTCTGGATCGCCGCCAGAATCATTGCTGTATAGTGTATTCGGGAAAAGAGATTGGAGACTATAACGGGCTAAAAGCTGATCAGGCGATGAATAAGCTCCCTTCATTTCATTATAAACTACCCCTTTGAATGATGGGTTTTCTTTGTCATCATCAAAGGCGATATGCCATCCTTCTTGTAGGAAGGTAAATTCATTAAGTAAAGGGAAGAATACGGCATCTAGATATACATCTATAAGATTATAAAAATCTTGTAAATTTTGACTGGCAACGGGATAGCAAGTTTTGTCAGGGAAAGTAAATGCATTGAGGAAAGTTTTCAATGAACCTTTTTCTAATTCAATAAAAGGTTCTTTTACAGGATATTTGCGCGAACCACATAACACTGAATGTTCTAAAATGTGGGCAATGCCACTGGAATTTTGGGGTGGGGTGCGAAAGGTTACACCAAAAACTTTATTTTCATCATCATTTTCGAGAGATATTAATTGTGCTCCTGTCTTTTTATGAATATACCACTTCGCAGAAGTGTTTATTTCGTTAATAAATTGTTGGGCTTTCAAGTCATAAGCTGGATGTTCAGACATCTTTTACTCTCCTTTATGTGGTTAATCATACCATGAGAGATATGTTCGTCAAGAATAGAAAAACTTTTAGATTTGGTTTATAATCAGAGAGAAATTTACTATGGATTTTCTAAGAAGGATAAACCTGAGAGAAAAACTAATATATCTAATCCTATTATCGGCATGCTTGACAGCATTCAGTGGACATTCAAGGATTTATGAGAGGCATCTTGCACAAGCTGATGCCATGATAGCTGAGATCAACGGACGGCGAGCTGCAAATGGTTTGCCTCCATATACTGTCAATGCTGCTTTAATGGCGGCTGCCCAAGCGCATAGTGAATATCAAGCAAGTATTGGTTCAGCAACACATAGCGGAGCTGGGGGAACTCGACCAGTTGACCGAGCAGCCGCAGCCGGTTATGGAAATGGAGCCCAGATATTTGTAACAGAGAATATTTACGCCAGTACATCTGCCTCTCCTTCTGTAGCTGTTGATTGGTGGATCGCAGATGGGGGGTGGCACTTAGAGGGGGTTTTATCCTCAAAATATACGGATATGGGTGTTGGAGTGGCAGTAGCAGGAGGTGTATATTATTATACATTGGATGTAGGTTATGTGGCCGGCTCTCAACCACAGTCAACAAAAAGCTCTTCGGGTTCGGTAAGCGGAAATCCTACCCAAATTGCTGCTCAGCAAGCTACGCAGGCAGCGCTGCCGAAGCCGGTTTTTGTGTCAACTCCTGCCGAAGATGGTTCGGTGATTCATATTGTCCAACAAGGACAAACTTTATGGACAATTGCTGCTAAGTACAATATACCCTTAGCAGACTTACTATCTAGGAATAATCTTACAGAAAACAGTTTTGTCTATCCTGGTAACCGCCTGATTATTTTCCCTTCGAACACTCCTTCCCCTGAGAATTCAGAGCAAACTACAGCGGCAATGGTAAGTGATCAACCAACGATAACACCTACAGCACTATTACCATCTCCAACTTTATATATGACGGAGACCCCAACGAAAACTCCCCTGAAAAAAACAGCTACAGGGTTCAGACTTGATCCTGTTAGAGCTTTATTAGCCTTGTTTATCGGATTGATTGCTATTGCAGCAGTGATTATTTTGTCTTTTACAAAAGATGTAGGTGACGGTACGTAGGAGTCCTTAAATGAGGGTTTAATTGGTAGGATTATGGATTTGTTCGATCACGCGTTATCAAAAATGTTAGATGAAGACGCACCATTGGCAGCAAGGATGCGGCCAAAATGGCTTTCCGATTTTGTTGGGCAGGAACATATTGTTGGAGAAGGCAAATTGCTTCAGAGGGCAATTTTGTCTGACCGATTGTTTTCCTCTATTATCTTATGGGGACCGCCAGGTAGCGGGAAAACAACACTTGCACATGTGATTGCTAATCACACCCAGGCGCATTTTGAGGTACTATCGGCTGTCTTAGCCGGAAAAGCGGATTTTATGCGAGTGATAGAAGAGGCTAAAGAAAGAAGAAAGTTATATGGGAAAAAGACAATTTTATTTATAGATGAGGTTCACCGGTGGAACAAAACTCAACAAGATGCTTTATTGCCGTTTGTTGAAAATGGAACAATCATATTTATTGGAGCAACGACGGAAAATCCTTATTTTGAAGTAAATTCAGCTCTTGTTTCCCGTTCAAGAATTTTTCAATTGAAACCGTTGGAAGAAAAACATTTAGCAGACATTTTAGAAAAAGCGCTTTATGACAAAGAAAGAGGATATGGAAAGAAAAAGATAATCCTCGATGATGATGCAAGAGAACATCTCATTCAAGTATCTGGTGGAGATGCAAGGAATTTGCTTAATGCATTAGAATTAGCCGTTGAATCGACTTCACCTGATCAGGATGGTGCTATCCATATCACGTTAGAAGCTGCTCAAGATTCTATTCAAAGACGAGCCGTTTTATATGATAAAGATGGAGATTCGCATTATGATACAATCTCAGCGTTTATAAAATCCATTCGTGGTTCCGACGCAGACGCAGCTTTATTTTGGCTAGCTAAGATGCTCTATGCCGGGGAAGATCCGCGATTTATCTTACGAAGATTGCTTATTTTAGCGGGTGAAGACATAGGATTAGCCGACCCAATGGGTTTAGTGGTAACTTCAGCAGCAGCTCAAGCCTTTGAGTATGTGGGATTGCCGGAAGGTATTTACCCAATTGTTGAGGCGGTTTTATATTTAGCCACTGCAGAAAAGTCAAATACCACCTCGGCTTATTTTTCAGCTTATCAATATGTTGAACGGCATGGAAAAACTGATGTACCTAGTCATTTGCAGGATTCTCATAGGGATAAAAAAGTATTAGGTCATGGTGAGGGGTATCTTTATCCACATTCTTACGAAAATCATTTTATTGCGCAGCAGTATATGCCCACAGAGCTTTTAGGGGTATCGTTTTACCATCCAAGTCAACAGGGGTATGAAAAAACAATATCACAAAGAATAGAAAGATGGCGTAAAGCTCAACTTGATGCTTTGAATATTGATGAGGAACGTTATATACCGGCACCTTCGGACAAAGATATTGAAGAAATTAAGTATAAACATATCTATAATCGGAGCAATAGATAATGGCAGTTGTTTTACTTGTGAGGCATGCTGAGAATGATTACATAAAGGAAGGAAGATTAGCTGGAAGACTACCTGAAGTGCACCTTAATGAAAAAGGGAGAGAGCAAGGGGAAAGGTTAGCTAATTCGTTTCAACATGTTCCCTTTGAAGCAGTATATAGTAGTCCTTTAGAAAGGGCTATGGAGACAGCACACTTTATTGCTAAAGAGAGAAAGTTGAACATTCAACAAGAGCAGGCACTGAATGAAATTGATTTTGGCGATCTGCAAGGTGAAAAAATATCCAACTTGAGAAAAACAAGTTTATGGAAAAAATTGAAACAGAATCCTGGTTTAGTACGTTTTCCAAATGGAGAAACGTTTTTTGAGGCACAGCAAAGGGCTGTTCAATTTATTGATGGAATACGCGAGCAATGGAACAAGAAGCAAATAGTGGTTTGTGTAACCCATGCAGACATCATTAAATTAATTGTGGTATATTTTCTTGGCCTTCCATTAGATTACTTTAGAAAAATTGACATAGAAACAGCTACAATTACGGCTTTTTTTATTGATAAAAATGATTTTCGGCTGATGACATTATCTAGTCCATCAGTGTCCCATATTCTTTCGTGTAATGGAAAATAAGGGAAATCTAAAGTATTGTTAAGGAGATGATCATGGCAGGTATGGAAATTGATCTAAATCCTGTAGAGCATATTACTACTGATGCAATTGGGGAACCTGGACAGAGAGTATTTTACTTACAGGGATGGAAAGGGGATCATATTGTTACACTGATTCTTGAAAAAACACAATTGATTGCCTTGGTTTCAGGAATTGAAGATTTTTTAAGAGAGATAAAAAAGAAATTTCCTGATCTTGAACAAGAAGTAGTGGATTACCAAGAGGAAAAGATGCACATTAACCCTCCAGTGGATCCGTTATTTCGGGTAGGTGAATTGCATTTGGGGTATCATTTAGTGGATGATTTAGCCGTTATAATAGCAAAAGAGATGAAGTTTGGACAAAAAGATGAAGACGAACTATCTGTTGTTAGGTTTTGGTGCACACGCTCACAACTGAAAGCTCTAGCTGCTTGGAGTATTGAAGTATCTGCTCGGGGGAGAGTAACTTGCCTTTTATGTGGTGAATTATATAATCCTCATGAGGGGCATGTATGTGTAAAGAAGAACGGTAAAAAGATATAAATATTGCGAAAATTAAAAGAAAAATTAAC
>DAOUFY010000109.1:0-56292 GCA_034429745.1 Anaerolineales bacterium | reverse complement strand
GTACCTCCAATGTGATGGACAACAATGCCCGATACGCCATTGAAATCAAGCCATGTCTGCCACGACTCCCCTCTTAAGGAAAACAATGCATCATTTAAGAAAAGGAAATCCAAGCAGCATAAGATTCCTTGTCCCACGAAAACCCCTAGAAGAACCCACTTCATTCTCGCCACAAGTAATTTAAAACTATACTTTCCCTCTGTAGTGAAACCCAAACCCAACCATAAAACTGCACTGACAATACCCAAATCCGTTGACTTGAAAGCAATGAAAACAAACAACCCCAAAAGCACCAAGAAAAGCTTTGAATATTTGGGGTGAGTGGTATATAAGTAAGCTGCCAGAGCAGCTGTCGTCCACATCATGGCGGAGAAATCTGCATACGCCACACCAGTGTAACGCCAGATCCGCTCTTGTGTAAAGAAGAATGCCAGCGCGATCAGCCCATAAAGACCATTTTTATTAGAGAAACGGCTTGCGACAAAACCAACTAATCCAGCGGTAGCAGTAATCACAAAAGCCCAATAGAGCCGCGAACCAACAAAAGGATCACCGCCAGCAATGGCAAAAAACAACTTCAGCAAATAAATATGTGCATAACGATTAAGGAGAGAAGGCTCTGCTTGGGGAGTCATGGCTAACGTCATATACCACAACTCATCCCAGCTTGATGTGCCACCAGCATAAGTGAATAAAAACCACCCTAACAGGACTAAGGACCCACCACCCATTACTGCCTTTACCCAATTGAAGGAAACTTTACTCTCTTTCTCCTCTACTGTATTATCAAGCTCAGCCCCTGATTTGCCTCCAAAATCGGTAATAATTTCTTTCCAAACCCTATAAGCACCTATTTTTTGCACTTTCAGCCAACTCAAAACCAGTTGAGATTGCAGTAAGAAGAGAACAGTCCAGACAGCCAAAGGCAGCAATCTCTCGCGATAAACGACATATATTTCTTTTATTAATTGAGGTGGCTTTACCATCAGAACTATTAATAGCCCTGCAATAAACAAAGAGAAAACGCTGATGACGTTATATATTGTTGGATGATTGACAAGATCAACAATGATTTCACTTATCCATTGCCTTGCTCGTGCCCATAATGTGCCAACAATAAAAAAGACAGCCAAACACATCACCAGCGATAAGTTCATAAAGCGAGCAATTGAATAACCTAAAAAGGCGCCGCTTCCACCTTTTGGCAGAATTAATAGCCATAGAGCAGCTGCCAATGCTTCGACCGCAGTGAGTAGGAGTACTATTGTCAAGAGTCTAGTTAAGCTTTTCTTATTTTCCATATCTTCTATAAATCCCTTACCAGGATATAGGTGTGTCAGCAACCACATCCATATACGTCCGATGCCATAATTCCAAATTCAGCAGTGCCCATAACCGATCGCCGTGATCCATTTTGCCTTGCAAATGCTCATCTATAAGAGTGCGTATTGCTTTTGGTTTGAAATATCCGCGCTGCAAAGAGCGTTGGTCAAGCAGCAACTCAACCAGTGGTGCTTTCAAATCTTCGCGCAGCCAACGGCTAATTGGCACGGAAAACCCATGTTTAGGTCGGGATAGCGTTCCTACAGGCAGCAAGCGACGCAATGTCTGCTTAAGAATATATTTTGTGGTAAGATTCTTGCGTTTCATTTCAGGCGGTAAAGAAGCAGCAAATTCTACTAAAAGATGATCAAGAAACGGCGCTCTCACTTCCAGTGAATTAGCCATACTGGCAATATCTACTTTGACGAGAATGTCATCCGGTAAATAGCACATTAAGTCCAAGAACAATTCGCGATCCAATACATTGCCGTTACCAAACTCTGCCAGATGCTGCTCCAAGCGCGCTGTTACAACGCGGCGATCTATCTGATCAAAGACTTGAGGCTCAAGCAGAGCAGCAGCCATCTCAGCAGAGAACACCGGCGTGCGATGAAAATATCCTTCTGCAGCTGAAAGGTCTCCCCGTTCCACAATAATCTTGAGCAAGTAATAAAAATCTCCAGGCAGTATTTGTTTGCCGATTTTTTGGATAAATAAATCATGAACCAAGCGGCGAAAGGTTTTCGGAAAGCGTTGATACAATTCGATGAGATATGCTGCCTGATAGCGGCGGTAACCGGCAAAGGTCTCATCTCCGGCATCCCCGCTGAGTGCGACTGTAACATGCTGACGCGTCATGTTTGATACATAATAAGTAGGCAAAGCAGAAGAATCGGCGAAGGGTTCTCCATAGTGCCATACTAAGCGCGGCAACACTTCAATTGCATTCGGTCGTACAGTGAACTCATGGTGTTCTGTGTTGAAACGTTGTGCAATTTGACGCGCGTAAGGTGTTTCATCAAAGCCACTTTCTTCATAGCGAATAGAAAAGGTCTTCACCGGTTCATTCATCAGCTGACTCATCACACCAACCACAGCACTTGAGTCAATCCCGCCGCTCAAAAAAGCCCCTAGCGGCACCTCGCTCATCAAGCGAATACGGACTGCTTCTTGGAGCAGTTCCCATAACCGCTCGCTGTATTCCTCCTCAGAAGCTACCCATTTACGAGAATAATCTACCCGCCAATAGCATTCAAGATGCGTCTCCCCATTGCGAAAAACCAAGTAATGGGCGGGCGGCAATTTGGCAATGCCCTTAAAGATAGTAAGCGGTGAAGGTATATAAAATAACAGCAGGTAAGCATATAGGGCATTGAGATCCACTTCGCGCTGTACTTCGGGGTGCTGCAACAAAACTCGCAGCTCTGAGCCAAAAAGAAATGCAGAAGGGGTCTGTGTATAGACCAACGGCTTCTTGCCCAAGCGATCGCGGGCTAGGATCAATGCTTGCTGTTTCTCATCCCATAGTGCATATGCAAACATGCCGCGCAGTTTTGTACAACAAGAGGCTCCCCACTCTTCATAAGCATGGATGATCGTTTCTGTATCGCTGCGAGAAACAAAACAATGGCCGCGTTGCTCAAGCTCGCGGCGTAGTTCCTGGTAATTATAGATTTCACCGTTGAATGTGATCCATATTGACCCGTCTTCATTCGACATGGGTTGATGTCCAGAAGGGGAAAGATCAATAATGGCAAGCCGGCGCTGAACTAACCCTACTTTTTCTGTAATATAAAAGCCATCGTCATCAGGTCCGCGATGTTGGATCAGTTTTGCCATACGGTGCAGCAGACTCTTATCTACTGCCTGCTCTGTATTATAATTAAAAATACCAGCAATGCCACACATCTTCGCTTAAATCTCGCGTTCCACAGCTTGGTAACAGGTGTATTTGCCTTTCCTTAACTTGATAAGCTTTCCCTCGCTCATAAGTTTTCTTAACGCTTGCTGCACAGCCGCGTATCCTTTTCTGCGAAATTTTCCCACAATCTTTTCCTCACTTCTAGGGGCCGTGCAGTAAACTAATAGTTCGTGATGCAATTCATCTGCCCGAGTCGGCAGGCGCCGCAAGGGATAAACCATGGTATAACCAGGGTTGCCATCAATCTGTTCACCTGCCACAAAGAGAACAGACTGAGGATAAGACGCTAGAAATGCCCTCAATCGCCTTCTCAACACACCTCCCTTGCCAAGAGATCCATACCCATGGATCACTTTAATAGGACCCCTTTGCCCTCTTGCGACAAGTGCATTGCATCGTTCGATGAGAACTTCCAACGCCTCATCATATGAATAATCGTGCAGATCAATCTCCATATATAATCAACAACCAAAGCACACCTGAGCCTGCAGCCTTGCAGCACACCTTACCATTTTACCATACCCAAACTTAAAAAGGTTTACCACATGGAACTTGCTGCCAAGGATTACCGTAATAATACGGTTGAAGTTTTTTCTTCATTGCAGTAAGATTACAAGAAAGGAGTGAAACGATGAAAATCAATACTCATCTAAAATCCGGCGAATGCCTTTGGACATGGCAAAATGGTGTAGTTGAAAGCGTGGAAGGAAACGGCTACTATGCCTCTGTGCGCGGTGAAGACGGTGCATTGCACTTTGTGAACTACGCCTACACGGATTTTCTGCCCTTCGGTCAACGCCTTTGGAAGGGAGAACAGGTCAACTATATGCTTTATCCCTCTAATTGGCCCAACCCAGGCAAAATTTCCTGCATTCGCCAAGCATCAGAATAGAAAATACTAGCCGTCTCCGCTTTAAGCCTTTCTAAGGACAGCATAGTCGCGTATTGCCCGATGGACTGTATAACCTTTAGGAGCCATGCACTCTATTAAGCTGTTATCCACCAATTGATCCAGCACATGGGGAGCAACACCTAAGATATTTAATGCTTCCTCTTCTGTAACAGTGTTTGGTTTTGAAGGAAAAATCGCTAACCGTAAAAAGGCTTGTTGTGCCTCCTTTTCCAGCATAGTTTCACTTATATGAATAAGATCATATAAAGAGAGAGGCGCTTCCCAAGGCAAACCGTTGGAGCTTTCTAAAGGCGATAGAGGGAGCCCTAAGTGCATTCGCATATGTGCCTGCTCCAGAAGAGAAAAAGCCTGTACAATGCGTCGAGGATGGTCATGAAAGCTTTCTTTCTGAAGATACCTCCCCATTGCATTTAAGGTAAAAGGCAGCCCCGCGGATAAATGAGCTAAATAATGCAATTCAGAAGAATAAGAGGAAGCTATATGAGGTACATAAGCCGACAGCAGTTGAAAACTATCCTCTTCATTCAGCTCATGAATTTGGAAGGTATGTTCCCCGCTGAAACCAACCGCAACAGGTATAAGTCGAGTGGTCAAGAGATAAACACAATGAGGTCCACCAATTTTTAAAGCTAAAGCCGATGAAAGTTGCCAAACATCATCAAGGATAATCAGTATGCTGCGCATTCCAATGGTTTCGCTCAGTAGAACGGCAAATTCTTTCAAATTTGAGGTTTGTGCAGCAATGTCTTCTGAAACACCGAGACCTACTGCCCACTTGGTCAGCCAACTATAAATCCGCGGCGTACATCCTAGGCAAGCCCATAACACTCCATCCGGAAAAAGCTCCCGTACCTGAGCATGATTAGCTAATGCAAGGGCAATGGTTGTTTTTCCTACTCCCGGCATTCCAAAGAGAGAAAAAGCTGCCGGCCTAGAAGTTCGTGACAGTTCCTGAATTAGGTTTTTAATGATCTCATCCCTTCCCATCATATAAGAACAGAGCAAGGGAGGCGTGTATATCAGAGGAGATTCATTAGCCCCTGAAGAAACAATCGTCATGCTCTCTTCAAGAGAACCAGCATAACTTTCCTCCTCTTGACATGCCAGATAATGGGCGATCTGTTCAATCGCCTTTTTTTGTTCGAAAAAGTATGTGGCTTTCGAAATGGAAAGCTGCGTTTGAATCCAATCCGGGCTTCGCCCATGAAAATACTGCTCCTGCAGAATAAGATAAGAACGCCAACGTTTGTCATATGGATCCGGTGGACCTTCATCCGGTCGCAGAGATTCTACAGCTTCTTGCAAGATCGCCTTTAAAGCCCTCCCCTTACCAATACTAGACCCATATGGATTAACCGATCGAGCTTTCCGGTAAACCGTACTCATTTCCATGAGAGGACTTTCCATCAAAGCTTTTATCGAAGACACATCCCGCAAAGCCCGCCGCACTGTCTCAAGCGAGATAATTTCCGACAAGAGAATCTTTTTTCGCGAAGAATAAATTGTTTCCAGCGGCATGTGCCCTCTTATCCCCAAGTACCAGCCCCATTTACATTACTTTCTATAATGTTAGTTTTATGTGAACTATTTCTAGAGCGTTTCTGGATTATCACAAGACTCAATCAGGACTAATGTATTTTTGCAGATGCTATTATATAGTCGTACTTGCTTTATTACAAGGCAAGCAGATGAAATCGATTCATTTATCTTGGTTAAATTTCAATCATCATCTAAAAAGGAGGAAAAAATGAAGTTAAAAGAATTTTTGGCAGTTGTTTTCAGTACATTTATTTTGATCTTATTAGGAGATGGCGTTGTAGCCAATGTAGGATTAGCTCCGCGGTTAAATGGCTCTGCCTATAACTGGAACACGATAGTCATCGGATGGGGCATGGCAGTTGTAGTAGCCGGCTTAGTAACCGGTGGGCACAACAATCCCGCAGTAACTTTAGGGTTAGCCATCCGCGGTTCACTGCCTTGGTCAAAGGTGCTTCCATATATCATTGCTGAATTTTTAGGCGCGTTCCTTGGTGCAGCAGGGGTTTATCTAGCTTATCGCGATGGTTTAATTTCAGCCGGCATGCCTAATGTGTGGAGCACTGGTCCTGGTTCAGTCTTTGGGCAAGCATTTTGGGGCGGTGTAAGCGCCGATCCAAGCGGTTCCTACTCCTTGGCCACTGCTTGTGTAGCAGAATTCTTAGGCACTATGGTATTAATGTGGGGCGTTCTCGCAACAGGAGATAAACTCAATGAAAAAGTAGCCCACATTGCTGGTATTCTTGTTGGAGGTGTCGTACTCGCTATTGGTCTATCGCTAGGCGGTCCTAGTGGTTACTCTATCAACCCAGCTCGCGATTTAGGTCCGCGACTCTTTGGTTTGCTAGCTGGTACACAAGGTCTTTTTGACGGCATTTATTGGCTGCTTCCGCCGGTGATTATCCCCTTTGTATCTGCTCCTATCGCCAGCTATTTATACGACAAGTTCATGGCTTCGGAAGCATAATTTTATTCGCCAAGCAGGCAAGGCAAATTTGCCTTGCCTGCATTATCCCACCGCTGAGGGCTGTACCATTCTTCGGAGCTTCCTCAGCGGTTCTTTTTTATAGGATTGAGTAAAATCGAGCGGGTTTATGCCTGTTGACAAACTGCTCGGCTGTATAAGCCACTCGCAATAGAATATGCTCTTCCCAGTGCCGGCCCATCGCCTGCATACCGATCGGCAAGCCGCGCCGATCATATCCAATGGGAAAGCTGATGGCTGGAAAGCCGCATAAATTTCCACTAATGATAAAGCGCATCATCTCGGTGTCCAAACTTAAATCCGACCAGCCGTGAGTCAATCCTCCTTGAGGATATGGCTGTGCCGTTTTAGCCGTAGCTGGTGTGAGAATAACATCTACTTCTTTATAAACATCAATAAAGATGCGCATGGCTTTCGTGCGTGCCCGCTGAGCTTGCAGATAATCTTTTGCTTCGAATAGATCTCCCAATACTAAGCTCAAACGCACAGCCGCTCCATGCAGATTTCGTTGAGCGCGGTATGGATTCATGCATGTCGCCATCTCAGAGAGTATGGTTATCGCATGCGCAATACGCATCTCATCCAAAAACGGAACGACTATTTCGCGCACCTCAGCACCGGCTTGTTTGAACTGTTCCACCGCGGCGTATGCTGCTTCTACAATCTCGGGATCGGCATGCTCAAACCAATCTTTGTATATGCCAATCCGCAGCTTACTCAAGTCGGGCTTATTCCATTGCCAAAAGGTCAGCGGTGGCTGAAGCATAGAATGTTCATCCAACTCGTCTCTGCCAGCTATAATGGAATAGGTAAGAGCTAAATCTTCTACATTCGTTGTCAATGGCCCAATATGGGCGACACTCCAGCACAAAGGAGCAGCCCCAAACTCACTCACCCGTCCAAAAGTTGCCTTTAAACCCACCAGCCCACATAAGGCAGCCGGTATGCGGATTGACCCTCCCCCATCAGCGCCAATCGCGATAGGCACCAGACCCGCAGCTACTGCCACAGCTGAACCGCTGGAACTGCCACCGCAATCACAGTCAGTATTATAGGGATTGCGTGCTGCGCCATAATGGGCATTGAAACCATTGGGGTTAATCCCTATTTCGTGCATATTCGTCTTACCAATAAGCAACACCCCGGCTTGACGCAAACGCGCCGCTACCGTTGAATCTTGCCGAGCTGGCTTTGTTCCCAAGAAGCGCGTACCCACTGTAGTGGTATAGGGTAGCATATCTATTTCATCTTTCACTGCCACTGGCACCCCATCCAGCAAACTTAAGGGAGCACCCTTCTTCCATCGTTCCGCAGACTCTTGTGCTTGACGAAGCACCTCCTGGCGGTCAATGGCAATAAAAGCCCGCAAAGGTGGTTGAGCTTTCTCGCTGGCTTCAATCGCCTCCAGCACCTTTTGAGCAACGTCAAGAGGAGAAAGTGAGCCATCCTGATAAGAGCGGCGATAATCACGCGCAGTTGCAAAAGGTAGCTCTCTCGGCTTTTCATCCACCTCAAACGGTTTTATTGGGAATGGGTTTTCATTAGCAGGAGCAACCAAAGGATAAAAAGTGGGCGATTCATCAAGATTTGTGCGCCTCAACTTGGGAATGCCGCCATTCTCCAACAAGCTGCCGCTCAACAGCTGACGGCTAAGGGGGTTTTCCATCAACGCCGTAAAAGCTTTCAAGCTGCTGCCGGTTAATTTAGGCAAATTTAACGATTTTAGCTCATATTCAGGCATGTCCGCTCCTCATTTTGCGAAATAGTTGTTTCCTTTTATTATAACAAATATATGCATAATCACCGAACCACTAACCTTCCAGAAAACTATTGGCTAATATTAAACAAAATTACCCTATCCACGCCAAAGCAAAGATAGGGCAAAAAGAGATGAATAGCCGCTGCTACCAAACTTGAATACCCAAAAAAAACGAAACCAAATATAGATAAACCTCCTGCTGAAGCATTGATCGCATTGCCTTCTTTATGTGGCAATCCTGCTTGTCGGATACCTTCCCAACGCAAGGTGTCCATACCCTCCCTGAAATGGACGTAAAGATCACTGCAAATAACGTCGTGCTCACCGCAACAAGTGCAGGTTAACCCATCCAAAAATGGATCACTGGAAGCATCACACTACATCCCCCAGTTCCAATAATGCAGCCTAAAACACCGGCCAAGTAACCAATGAAAGCCAGCAATGTTCCCCTGCCTGGCGTTAAGGCAGGTACTCTGGCTAACTCGCTGTCAGCAGTGAATGAAAAATAAATCACGACTCCTATTGCAATTACTGCCAATATAATGAGCGTTGGTACCTGAGTTTTCATCCAAGATTGTGGCATACTTTGCTTCCTATCAATTTATAGATCTTTATAGTTGGGAGCTTAAATACATTGGTTGATGTTGGTTTAATGAAGCATTTCCGTTCGATCAACCAATTTGCCTTCCAAATAAGCAGTAACTGCTTCATCAATATCCTCTAGTTCAGTAATAATAGGCTTGATGTTAAGCATTTGCATGCTTTGATACGCCCCCATGCCCATTCCCCCACAAATCAATGCTTGGCAATCTGAGATCGCAGCAGCCATATTCACATGTTTGTTATGACTAGATGGTTCTAGACCACGGTTTGTATGGTCATGATCCTCATGAGCATTATTCTGAGCTGCAAATTGACGATGACCTAGCTTTTCACGCAACTCGCGTTGGGTAACTCTTTGGTCTTCAATGGTAAGAACCAAATAATATGGTGCACGTCCAAAATGGCGACTTATGGTTTTTCCATCATCTGTAATCACAGCAATTTTCATCATAAGGTAATACTCCTTTTTTTATTATTTAGCCTCGCTGATGCCGGCGGCGTCGCAAGTGTTTCTGCCTGCCGGGCGAAGAGCATTTTCTTCCTTCACCATCTCTTCGACAGGAACTAACAACCAGGTTTGGCAAAATAGCAGGCAACTCTTTGATCAGTTCTTCTCCCACCTGCTTTAACACATTGCCAATGCGTGGCATGATCTCCGAACGTCGTTGCTCCAGCGGTTGATATTCTTCCGTCTTCGTCCATTCTACAGGGACAAGCTTCTGATCCTTAGTTACTGCTATAATATCATCTTTGTTTCTCTTTTCTTCTACCCATTGCAAAGCATGATTTGGACATGCCTCAACACACAACTTTACTTGCGTTTCGGGTACATCTTTGCACCCATCACAACGCTGAAAATCTATTTGTACCTGCCCTCTCACCAAGAAAACCGCCAGTTGAGGGCAGGCAGATACACAAGCACCACATCCACTGCACAACGATTCATATACTTGAATCATGCCTTTTCTTCCTTAAGCTTTCCTCGTTCTTCTTCGTAAAAGCGAATGATCCGCTCCAATTCATCCTTCGAATAACGCAAATCCTTAATCCAAGCCTCAAGATAGTCTTTGCCATCAGCAGTTAGATGATACATCCGCCGCTGAGGACCCTGGCTTTCACTGCCTTCGTAAGAGGTTACCCAGCCATCCATTTCCAAATCGCGCAAAGCACGGTATATTACACTTGGATCATAAGCTTCAACATCAATGCCTAAACGAGGCAATTCATTCAATAATTGATATCCATGGGCATCTTGCTTCAGTAATAGAACTAACAGACACGGTTCCAAGAAGCCGATTAATCTTCTTCGCCTTCTGCAGCGCATTCCATAACCTGCTCTAAACATAAAACACCTCCTTTGTAAATTATCTATAGTATATCATACTATAGATAAATAGTCAATAGTTAGATACAGTTTTATTCATAAGTATTCATAAAAAACAACAAACATTTTCAAGTGATGAGTGGAGTTAGCTGCTGCTATGGCACAGAGCGTCAGCGCAAGCCAAAGTGGCTCTGTGTACAGCAAAGATCTGTTCGTAGGGAATAGGCGGCTTTCCTTCATGGGTAAGCGCCTTTGCAAAAGCTTCCCATTCTGCTTGATGTCCCTTATCTTGACGCAGCCAAGAATGGATTTGTCTGCGATGCCCATTCCTCGTCAAAACTAAAGAGCGAAAATCATCCAGTACACCCACTCGTCCACAGCAAAAGACTTCCAAACGTTCTTTAGAAAATGACTTATCCCCATTTGCCGTATAAGTTATTGTACCCAGTGATTCATCAGCAAAGCGAAGCGTGATAACAAGGTTATCTTGCTGATAAATACCCTTATCCGGCAAAGACTGAACACTGACATGCAGCGGCAAACTGCCACACAAAAAGGTGAGCGCGTCAATAAAATGACAAACCTCGCCGCGCAGTCGTCCTCCACCCACCTGTGGGTCATGCACCCAATGCTGAAGGGGAATGTAACCCGCGTTCACTCGATAGTGCGCTATCAGCGGTTCCTGACGTCCCGTAAAAAATTCAACCAAAGTCTTCATAAGAGGTGAAAAGCGACGGTTAAACCCCACCATTAATAGTGGTGAATCGGGATGAGAAGTCAGCCAATTCTCCAAACTTTCCAGTTCGGCATAAGTTAGCGCAAGTGGTTTTTCACAAAAAACATGCTTGCCATGCTGAAGCGCAGCAAGAGTCTGAGAAGCATGTAGGTGATGACGAGTAAGAATAGCAACTGTATTGATAGCCACAGAGGAAATCAGCTCCTTTTCCTCAGCAGCAACCGTTGAGAAGTTAAAACGCTTGGCTGCAGCCTGCGCATTCACTCCATTAGCAGAACAAATACTCACCCGCTCAATACTGCCCACCTTGGCTATTGCCGGCAGCATTACCGCATTAGCAAAGTTTCCCGCGCCCAAAACGCCCAACCGCACTCTCTCGACTGTTGAATGGGCAACTGTTGGCATTGCTTTTTGTTCAACTGAAAGGGCTAGCGGCTCTTTTCTTTCTATCGGCGAAGCAGGGTAAGTAATTAATATGCCAAGATAAGGTTCATTCTTTTTTCCGCTAATCAGCGCATACGCTTCTTCTGCCTGTGATATATCATAACGATGAGAGATGAGCGGCTTTACTCGTAGTTTTCCTTGAGCTAACAAGGCTACTACAGCTTCAAGATTTCTCCCTTCACTCCAGCGCACATAACCAATCGGATAATCCATCCCTTTTTCTTCATAGGCACTATCATATCTGCCAGGACCATACGAACGTGAATTGACGAAAAAGAGCTCTTTTTCGTAATACACTTTACGTGGCAAAGATAGCTTTACCGCACCACTTGCCACAACAATTGCCCGGTCGCGGGCAATAGCACCCGCTAATTCTACTGGATCAGCTGTGGTCGAATCAGCACAGATCAACACTGCATCCATTCCTCGCCCGCGTGAAAGAACCCGCGCGGCTTCTTCTGCTTCGCCGCGCAGCACAGCCTGTTGAGCACCCATTTGCAAAGCAAGCGGCAAACGCTGCTCATTAATATCAATGCCAAGCACTTGACAACCAGCCGCTGAAGCAATACCAGCTGCCAATAAACCGACCAAACCCAACCCAATGACCGCCACATTTTCCCCCAGCGCAGCTTTAGATAGACGGAATCCATGCATGGCAATCGCTCCTAGCGTAACAAACGCTGCACTCTCAAAATCTACTTCATCTGGCAAAGGGGTTAATAAATTTTTAGGCACCAGCACATATTCGGCATGCACAGCATAGTTGCCGCCGGCACAAGCTACTCGTTGGTTAACTCGCAGGTCAGTTAACCCTTCTCCCAGTCCAACGATCGTTCCAGCTGAAGAGTAACCTAACACCATAGGCTGATCTAAGCGGTTGAAAGCTGCCTCCATTGTTGTCAGTAAGCCCTCACGTTGAGCTTTTTGCATAACCTGACGCACCAAGTCTGGCCGTGAACGAGCTTTCTCCAGCAGAGATTTTTCTGCAAAAGATACCAGCATCCGTTCCGTACCGGCAGAAACCAAAGAAGCTGCATTTTTCACCAAAGCAAAACCCGGCTTCAATTGAGGTTGTGGTACTTCCACCACCTCAGTCTTACCGTTGCGAAGATTTTGAAGTATTTGCTTCATATAAAACAACCCGATTGCGTCCTAAAGTTTTTGCATGGTATAGTGCTGTATCCGCATGGGAAAGTAGCGTATCTAATTGAGTAACGCCTTCGGTCAACTCTGCTACGCCTAAGCTCACTGTTACGCGTATTCGTTTCTTACCAACATAAGTTGACGTACGGGCAATCATTTTGCGCAGCCGTTGGGCTACCATTTGGGCATTTTTTTGACTAGTCTCCGGCAAAAGGATAGCAAATTCTTCACCGCCATAACGAGCAATAAAATCAACTAAGCGGATTTTTTTATGGCAAATCTCAGCTATCCTCTGCAGTACTTTATCGCCTACCAAGTGTCCATACGTGTCATTTACTTTCTTAAAATGATCGATATCCATCATAATAATGGAAAGCGGAGAACCATAACGGCAGGAGCGATCGAACTCATTTTGAGCGCGCTCCATGAAGTAACGCCGATTGTACAATCCGGTCAACGGATCGGTTATAGCCAGCCGCTGTGCTTCAGCGTAGAGATGGGCATTTTGGATAGCAATTGCCGCTTGCTGAGCAAACATTTCCAGCAAATGCAAATCTTCTTGGGAAAATTGTCGATCAACAGAAGCCCCAACGCCCACCACTCCTAGCAATTTATTTGAAATCATTAAAGGCGTATAAAGTCCCGCAAAAGGTTTTTCATTAGCATATTTTTCCCGCCGGCCTTCCCACTTTGAATAATCATCAAACTGCAGGGATTTAAGCGTCAAAGCCACCCTGCCTAGAGCTCCTTCACCGATGGGGGTTCTTTCGCCGCGGTAATCCTTCCCGTCATATTCACAAATAATTGTTTCCAAGTCGTTATGTTTTTCGTCATAGAGAGCCAGCTCTCCAAAATCGGCATTAAGCAACGATACCACCCTTTCAACAATTGCCTCCAATAATTTCGACAGCTCCAGCTCAGCTGAAATATCGGTTATCGTTGCCCGCAAAGCTTCCAATTCCTGAACACGGCGTCGCTCCTGCTCTTCAAGCAAAACACGTTTTTCAATTTCCGAACGCAACTCCTTATTAGCAGCTTCTAAGGCAGCGGTACGCTCTACTACTCTTTTTTCCATTTCATCGTAAGCTTTTTGCAACGCTTGCTGTGCTTCTTTGCGGGCTGTGATGTCGCGGCTTATGCCAAGCAAACCAACACTGTTGCCCTGATCATCCCGTAAAGGATATTTTGAAACAAGCCGCCAGTGGGGATTGCCGGCGGCATCCCAACTCAACTCTTCCCGTTCTACAATCGCGACGCCGCTTTCTAAGACTTGTTGATCTTCAGCAATTATTTGCTTTGCAACAGCTAACGGCATTAAATCCATTTCTGTTTTACCAATAACATCCGCTTCCGAATTCAGCCCAAGAGCGCGAACATCGGCCGGGTTGGCAAGTATTCTGCGTCCTTCCGCATCTTTGACATAGATGCAATCCGGCAAGCTATCCACCAAAAGCCGCAGCAAAGAACGTTCGCGTTCTAACACCTGTTCTATCAGCTTGGAAGAAGTAATATTCCTGCCAATACCCAACAAACCAATCAGCTTACCATCATGATCATAAAGGGGCAATTTAGAAGTGAGCAGCCATTGTTGTTGCCCTTGTCGATCAAAAAACACCTCTTCGCGATTGAGAAGCGGCTGTTCAGTTTTCAGCACACGCTGATCGTCTTCAAAAAACCGCTGAGCAATCTGCGGGGGGAAAAAATCAACATCTCTCTTGCCAATAGCATCTGCTTCTGTAGCTACCCCCATATATTCCAGATCGCGGGCATTGGCAAGAATCTTGCGGCACTGCAAATCCTTCACATAAATAGAATCGGGTAAATTATCAATCAGCGTGCGCAGCAAAGTGCGCTCGCGTTCAATTGTTTCTTCCATTTGTTTGCGTTCAGTAATGTCTCTGCCAATCCCAACTAGACCGACCACTTTCCCCTCATTATTGTAATAGGGAATTTTAGTCGTCCAATACCAACGCAATTCTCCAGAAGCGGTTAAAACCGGCTCTTCACGGTCAATTAATGGCTGTAGAGTGGTAAAAATTTCCTGCTCATCAGCATAATAGCGTTCAGCTAATTCCTTAGGGAAAAATTCAAAATCGGTTTTCCCAACCAGATCCTCATTAGAACGAACACCGACCAAATTTTTTAACGTCTGATTGGCATAGACAAAACGGCTTTGAGTATCTTTCACAAAAATTGAATCAGGGATGCAATCAATTATTGTCTGCAACAAACCGCGTTCGTCCACCAGTCGCTCTTCCATAAGCTTGCGGTTGGTAATATCCCTGCCTATCCCAATAAGCCCAACAAGGTTGTGCTGCATATCATAAAGCGGAATCTTGTTGATCAAAGACCACTCTTTTCTGCCGTTAGCATATACATTTAACTCTTCGACATTAATCAGTGGTTGGGCACTTTCCAGCACTTGCAAGTCGTTGCGGCGGTAGGAAGCAGCGATTTCCTTCCCATAAAGCTCCTCGTCAGACTTACCCTCGGGGCTTTCATTTTCCTTTAGTCCGGCAAGCTTTTTCCAAGCCTTATTGCCCAGCAGATATTTACCTTCCTTATCTTTTACAAAGATAATATCAGGAATGCTATCCAATAACGTTTGCAACAAGTGATGCTCTTTAGCCAGCTTCTCTTCCGCTAACTTAACATCGGTAACATCATGGATAAAGATTGAATAACCGACTTGTCCCTGCCATACAGCTTTTTGTTTCCAAAGATAGACAACCGACTTACCATTTGGAGTTATTGTCTCAATTTCTGTCCACTGGCTTTCAGGAACAGAATCCCCGAATTGAGTGCCGACTAAGTGCTGATCCTTTCCTTCCCCAAACAATTTGCGCGCTTCACGATTAGCAAAAACTACAATACCTTGCTGATTTATAATGATCAGCCCTTCAGGATATTGATCATAAATCAGGCACAAATCAGAAGATAAGCTTAATTGCCCTAGTTGCGTTTCTTCCACTTTCCTCTCTCCTCAATAATCAACACTTTCACCGTTTTTCCATCTCATCTTCAAAAATAATTTTACCACTTTTCTCAACATTAGATTATAATCATCCTTAAGGTTACAGGAGAATGAAGAGAAAGATTCTTGGAATAGCTTTTGCCGCTGCCCTTTTCGCTCTAGGATGGATTATTGGAGTCTCTACCCAACAATTTGTTCTCAACGACACAACAAACAACAAAGCCCTTCATTCTATTCTTCCAACACCTCTTCCCAAAACTATTGCAGACATATCCCCCCTGTTTGCTGCACCAAGTGCAAGCGAGTTAGCTGCTGTACAAGCAGAGTGGGTAAAACGCGATATTTCAGTGCGAGGTTGGAAGATCGAAAAACAGGGGGAATGGAATGGTTCTCGATTTTGGGTTATATCTCACTTAATGGAAGGGAAGCGGCACTACGGCTTGGTGCGCTTTCCCACTAAGTATCAAGCCGGGAAAAAATTCGCTGTCGTGATATACAACCATGCCGGCAATAATGGTGCTACCATTGACACCATAAAGGTATTGGAAACTCAGCTTCTGCCCAGCCAATGCTTAGCTGAGCACACCTTTTTGTTGATGCCATCCTTTCGGGGCGAATCTTTGCAAGCTGCTGACTTAGGCACATATCATTCCGAAGGACAAAAGAGCATCCTTGATGGCGATGTAGATGACGCTCTTGCTATGCTGAATGGTGTACTGCAGAATATTCCTGAGGCGGACGAAGAAAACATTAAAGCTTGGGGGGTCAGTCGCGGCGGCGGAGTAAGTATGTTGATGAGCGTTCGAGACAGGCGAATTAAAACAGTTGTTGATGCTTCAGCTGAAACAGATCTTCTGCTTCCTTCCATCCAAGAGCAGATACAACGATCGGTTGATTATAATACTCAACCTATCAACCCAGTACACCTTAAGGTGATGGAGATAGTCCAAGCATACCTTTTAGGTGAAATATCGCTTGCCTCTGCCCATAAAGAACTTATTCAAAGTTCAGTAGTGTACTTTGCAGATCAGCTCCCAAGCCTGCAAATTCATCATGGAGCAAAGGATATCATAATCCCAGTTGAGCATAGCCAACGACTGTATCAGGCATTGCAGGCATTGGAACGTTCAGAAAACATCACCCAAGAATTATATATTTATCCGCAGGGAGACCACAACATACTTAGTCTTGTAGGGAGCGGGGAGCGTATTGAACGATTTTTATGTCAATAATTCACTGCAGTCCCTCATTAAATAAAAAAATGGGCCCGGTAGGATTCGAACCTACGACCAATCGGTTATGAGCCGACTGCTCTAACCGCTGAGCTACGGGCCCTCTTTTAGGTAACATGTATTTTACTATGATCTCATCAAAATGTACAGGGAGAAATTATGCTTAACATTCAAAAGCCCGAAATAGCTTTTGCTCAGCAAGCTATTCTTGCTGCCGCACAGCTTATTCAAACCATCCAATCTAAAACCGTACCGCAAACTTTATCCAAAGAAGACCGCTCACCAGTAACCGTTGCCGACTACGCTTCTCAAGCCTTAATTGCTGCGATGCTTCTAGAACATTTCCCCAACGATTTGCTCGTAGCTGAAGAAGGATCCGCAGCTCTGCGTCAGCCTTCTGCCAAAGATATCCTTCATCAAGTTGTTCACTTTGTCAGCCAACGTTACCCAGGTGTAACACCTGAAAGGGTATGCGAGTGGATTGATCATGGCACCTCACAGCCGGCTCATCGCTTTTGGACTCTAGATCCAATTGATGGCACAAAAGGATTTCTACGCGGCGACCAATACGCAGTTGCGTTAGCTCTTCTAGAAAACAATCAAGTCCGAATTGGAGCATTAGGCTGCCCCAACCTTAAGTTGTCTGTCTTAGGCAATCAGACAGGTTGCATTGTGCTAGCTGTGAAAGGTGAGGGCGCTTGGGCGGCCCCCCTGCAAGACCCTACTGCTTTCGTTCCTTTGCATGTCTCTTCTCTCTCCGATATAACTCAAGCGCGCCTGCTGAGGTCATTTGAGTCGGGGCATACCAACGTCAGCCAAATTGAGATGCTTGCTGAATATCTCAACATCCAAGCAGCACCGCTGCGCCTAGATAGCCAAGCCAAATATGCCCTGCTTGCAGCAGGGGAAGGTGAAATTATTCTGCGTATGCTCTCCCCTCATCAACGCGACTATCGTGAAAAGATATGGGATCATGCAGCCGGCTCTATCATCCTAGAAGAAGCAGGTGGTAAAATCAGCGACTTAGATGGCAAAGCTTTGGATTTTTCCTGCGGCCGTATTCTTGACCGCAACCGCGGCTTACTTGCCTCGAATGGTTTGCTGCATCAGGCGGTTTTAACCGCATTGCAAGCTCTTAATATATAAGCTGCAATACATTTCTGCCGATTATTTTTCAGGAGTAGCTTCTTCTGCCGGTGCAGCTTCTCCTGCACAGATCTGTTGGGCATAAACGGCAGTAGGTTGAGCTTCGGCATTGCCATTCTGAACAGCTATATTATATTGGTCTGCTGCTCCGCAATAATCACCCTGTGCAGCCAGTGTATCGCCATATTTTGCCAAAGCAATTTGATAGCGCTGCATGGCAGAATAGCCGGAAGCATCTCTCAGCTGAGGCATGCTTGGTGCAAGCTGTCCAAAGTATTGCGCCGCCTGCCCCCAATCCAATTCCCAAAAACTTGCCCCTACCGTATAAAGATTAGCCCAGTCATAATAGTTTTGGGCTTCTGAGTCTAACGGTCCGTAACGGGCCGCTAGTGAAAGGTTGTACATACCCTCTTCTAAAGCGGCTTGGCTAATTTTCTGAATGCCAAGATTACGGTACGCAACATACAACATTGAATCTACTCTTACGCTGTTATATTCTGGAGCTTGGCGGCGGGTTTTTAGCAACAAGTCAACGGCGGCAGCCCAATTCTTCTCTGCTAATGCCTGCTTGGCGCTATTGAAGGTTTCTTCTGCCCCGCGTGTATCGGGTGTTGCCGTGGGTCCTTGCGTGGGAAGCGGCACTGGTGTTTCTGCTGGTGAGCTACTAGACACTGAATTGAGCGCCATTTTCACTTCTACCAATTTTTGAGCTGCACCCGGATAAGCCGGATCATGCTGGACAATATATTCCAACCGCTGCTGAGCCACCTGATAACGTTGAGCTTGAATATCCGCTACAGCAAGATCAAACTGCTCTTTAAGGCTTTCTTGAACCAGCTTTTTTTCAACAGCTAAGCGCTGCTGAATTCCGCTGAAGTAGCCCAAGCCGCTGCTGATCAACACCATGACGACAGCAATGGCTATGGAAAGCAGCACCCACAACCAACTAAAAGTGCGCTTTGGTTGCGGAGAGGAATATGCGTCTGCGTACCAGCTTGAATCCGTTTGCCATTCCTGTCCATAATCTACCTCAGCACCATACTCTTGATAAGGAGTTTCCCCATAAGCATGATAACCTGCGTAAGGATCATGCTGTGGGGGTGGATAGGCGACGGGTTCAAAATCTGAATGCGGATTTGCTTGAAAATCCGCTCCCTCCGCAGGAGGATAATAAGAACGAGGGGATGCCTCAAAATCCGACGGTGAATAAAAAGGCTGCTGCCTTTGTGGCTGAGTATCGCTTATGTTTCTATCTGTCATACCTCTATTATACTCTACTACTTTCTTTTTTGGAAATAAGTTGATTTTTCTTCCTTATTCCGTTACAATACCATTAACAATGAGTATGATAAATGATCCCTTCGATGCACCGATTGACCGATTAACTAAAACCGGCACTTTTTTTGAAAAGGTTGACAGCAGCACAGTTCGCTGTTATGCCTGCGCTCACCGTTGCCTTATTCATGATGGAAAACGAGGAATATGTAATGTGCGCTTCAACAAAGGAGGCGTGCTTTATGTACCGTGGGGTTATGTCGCTGGGCTTAACCCCGACCCAATCGAAAAAAAGCCATTTTTTCACGTGTTGCCTTCCGCCATTGCACTGACTTTCGGGATGCTGGGATGTGATTTTCATTGCGATTTCTGCCAAAATTGGTTTTCGTCTCAAGTACTCCGAGACACACTTTGCGATACAGCGCAGTACCGCATACAACAACTATCGCCCGAACAAATAGTTCAAACCGCACGCCGCTACGGTGCACGCGTCATTGCCTCCTCATATAATGAACCGTTGATCACCTCCGAATGGGCAATAGATATCTTCCAATTGGCAGTACAGGAAGGCATTCGGTGTGTGTATGTCTCCAATGGCAACGCCACTCCAGAAGTCCTTTCAGCTTTAAAACCGTACCTCACTGCTATTAAGATCGATCTTAAAACCATGCAAGATAGACAATACCGCCAATTAGGCGGCGTTTTGGAAAATATCCTCAACGGCATTCAACTTGCTTACCGACTCGGTTTTTGGGTTGAAATCGTAACCCTGATCATTCCCAATTATAATGACAGCGATGCAGAGCTTAAAGACATAGCCCAATTCATCGCTTCTCTCTCAGCAGATATTCCTTGGCATGTTACAGCTTTTCATCCGGATTACAAAAGGACTTCCTCTCCTCCTACGCCCGCTTCAACTCTCTTACGCGCCGTAAAAATAGGGGAAGAAGCTGGGCTGCATTATGTGTATGCCGGTAATTTACCTGGTCGGACTGGCGGTTACGAAAACACCCGCTGTCCTTCTTGCCACTCTACAATAATTGAACGGTTTGGTTTCCAAGTGCTCAAAAACAGCCTCGCCGGAAACCATTGGTGTCCGGTCTGTGGTACACCCATTGCAGGCATTTGGTCTTAGGAAAACTTCTCCTTTATCGTTTATTCAACTGTCTTTAGAATTGGAGGAAGTTCATGCTCTTACATGCAAAAGTCTATTGGCTGATATTATTGAGCCTGCTTATCATTGCTTGCCAAACTTTTTATCAATTAGTTCCCAATCCTCAAACTACCCAAGATCAAGCCGGCTTTGAAGGGTTAACTCAAGCTGCGGAATATATCTATGCTGCACTAACGTTAACTGCCTTAGAGCAACAACCCACTTTTACTGTTGAAACACCGCTCCCTGCCGTAGCAACAATCACTCCTACAGCAGAAGTCAGTCAACCAACCGAAGACAACCTTAGCATTGAAAACCAATCCGCCGAGACTTCTATCTTTGTAGCAAAACTTCCTACAGCAACCGATACTCCGCCAGCTATGGCAACCGCAGCTGCCTGCCGCTATGCTGCCAACTTGGATTATGAAACCATCCCAGCTGGCAAAGAAATTCCCCTCAATTTCAAGTTCACCAAAATGTGGCGGCTGCGCAATAGCGGCAATTGCGAATGGGATAATAATTTTGTACTTGTATGCACCAAAAACTGTGATCTTTTCGGCGGCGCCACTACAATCCCTATCAGTTATCGCACAATAAAACCCAAAGAGCAGGTTGAAGTGCGTGTTGAACTTAGGGCTCCTAAAGATAGAAAGCTGGTTGGTAAAAAGTTAACGGCTACATGGATGATCCGCGGCGGGGGTAAAGTTTTTGGCGTCCAACCCGACGGTAAAACTCCTCTCTCGGTTACGATTAAGCTTAGTGACTAAACATTACTCTATGGGTGAGCTATTATGAACCAACATCTCCGGCAAGAACAGATCGCGGGTAATCACTATACATCTTTTTTGAAGAAAAGCATTCCGCTTTTACTGTTGGTTCATTTCAGTTTAGCTCTTCTTTTTATTCTGGGCGGTTTCGCCCAAACTCAATGGGTACTTATTTTAGCCATCAATATCGTTCAAACCGTGGTGGGTTTATGGTTATTCTTTTCCACCTCAAAACATTCGCAGCAAAAATTCCAGCGTACACTCATACCTTCTCTACAAACACTTGCAGCAGTTCTTAGCATTCTGCTTGCCGGGGGATACCCTACGCCTTTTTGGTTGTTGTTGCCTATTTGTGCTTTTATCAGCAGCATTCTGCTTCATTACTCTGCTGTCCCCTATTTGTTGTCACTGCTTACCCTGCTTTCTCTCGGTTTTCCTCATCTTCTGCTTCAGACAAATAGGGCTGAAATAGCCATCGTTGGTGCTCAAGCTCTTTTCACCCTGGTCTGCGGTCTTTCAGCAAGAAACATGGTATGTCTTTTCATTAAGGAGCACGCTAAACATAAAGAAACTGAAAAAGCTCTGCGAGAAGCAAATGCCAAACTTGCCGTTTCAATTGCTCGCTACGAACGACGTGCTCAAGAAAGTGCCTTGATGACAGAATTCAGCAGCGCACTACAATCCTGCTCCACAAGTGAAGAAGCCTATCAAGTGATGCGGACTTTTTTATCTCAATTATTTCCTTATGAAAAAGGTGCAGTATATCTTTTTCGGGTTTCTCGCGACGAATTAGAAGCTATTGTAGATTGGGGAAACTTTATTGCCGATGGCGAAGTGCCTGCTTTTGAAAAAGATGATTGTTGGGCATTGAGACGCGGCCAGCTCTATCGTCTTGAAAACATATATCTTGGGCTTGTCTGCCGCCACGTACGCTATCCACCCCAAGCCCAATATGTATGTGCGCCCTTGATAGCACATGGTGACACTTTGGGTATTCTGCACATTCAAACCGAGAGTGGTGATCCCACCATGCCTCAAGAAGGTAATCAGAGTCGGATAGATGCTATTGCCTCCTTGGCTGATGATATTACGGATCATATTGCTCTAGCTATTGCCAACCAGCAGCTGCGAGAGACTTTGCACATTCAATCTATAAAAGACCCCCTTTCAGGTCTTTACAACCGCCGCTATATGGAAGACGCACTTGATCGAGAAATCCATCGTGCTGAACGCCAGAATTATCCTCTCTCTGTTATGATGTTAGATATTGATCATTTCAAAGCCTTCAACGATTTATATGGACATGAAGCCGGTGATATTGCACTTAGTGAAATTGGAACTTACATCAAAGATCATATCCGTATTAGTGATATTGCCTGCCGCTATGGCGGCGAGGAATTCTTGATCATTTTACCCAATACACCCATCGAAATTGCCATGCAACGAGCAGAAGAATTATGCCGCGGCATTCGCCAAATGCCCATCTATCAGCATGGAAAGCTTTTGAATTACATTACTGTATCAATTGGTATAACAACCTATCCAATTTCAGGCAGCGACAAAGATTCCCTGCTTTCTGCGGCAGACAAAGCTCTCTATCAAGCCAAAGCCAAAGGGCGCAACTGCGTCGTCAGCACTGAGCTCATGCAAAATGAGAGTAACCAAACGAGTGGAGACGATTAAGGCCTATCCACTCGCTTGTTTTATCGCCTGCTCGCGTGCTGCAAGTAAATTTTCAATCTCTTGGATTGCTTCTTGCGGCAGCACCCAGTCTGCAGCCGGCGCAACTTCAGCAATTTGCTGCGGATTACGGGCACCGACAATAGCCGCTGTTACCTCTGAGCGACGCAACACCCACGCTACAGCTAATTCAGCTATACTGCGGTTAAAACGTTTTGCAACTTTACTTAATTCTTCCACCAAATTCAGGTTAATACTCAGCATAGGTTCTTGAAAGTGATAGCCGCGCCGGCGCCAATCGTCCTGCGGCAAAGCAGCAATCCGCTCACGCGTCATTCTGCCTGTCAATAAACCTGAAGCCATGGGGCTATAAGCAATCACACCAATATTGTTCTCGGCACAATAGGGTAAAATTGCCGCCTCTATATGGCGGTCCAACATATGGTAAGGGGGCTGCAAGGACGCAATGGGATGAATGGTTTTGCAACGCTCCATTTGTCCCACGTTAAAGTTGGAAACACCACCGTAGCGAATTTTACCTTCCTGAATAAGCTTTGCAATTTCAGCCCAACCTTCTTCGATATCTTCATCCGGGTTAGGCCAGTGGATTTGATAGAGATCAATGACATCCACTCCCAACCGTTTTAAACTTTCCTCCGCTTCTTTGCGTACACTCCATGCTTTGAGACGATGTGATATTTTCCCGCCGCTGTTTTCATCCCAAACCAAACTGCATTTTGTAGCAATGATCACTCGTTCGCGGCAGCTTTTAATCGCTTTGCCAACTATCTCCTCCGAATGGCCAAGACCATAAGCCGCTGCAGTATCAATCCAATTAATACCCAGATCTATGGCTTTGTGGATCGCATTGATTGATTCCCTGTCATCTTGAGGGCCCCACCCATACTCCCAATTTCCACCGCCAATCGCCCAGGCGCCAAAGCCAATTCGCGAGAGATATAAATCACTATATCCAAGCTTTCGTTTTTCCATTTGATAGTATTGCAACCTCCTTATTATGCAATATAGTACTGCAGTAAAACTGCAGTTTATAAATCATCATCTCTTCTCATAATATTAGCCGAGCTCGGCGACGTTGTATTGGCAATAACCGATTCATCAGCGCGGGTCAACGTTCCCTTGTATGGAGAATCTCCATTATGAGCAACCCACCCACCAAGATCAAAAGGCAATGGACCATCTGCAGCAATCCATTCACCATTGTACTTGCGGGCAATATGAACATGAGTACCTGTCGCAAAACCTCCTTCACATGAGGGGTGCCCAATTCGATCATCGCGATCAAGCACCGCTCCGGCAGCCACGCGGCCTTCTTTTGCAATGTGCAAGTAAAGCAGCACCCACCCTGTCTGCTCCAATCCATCACCATCCAAATCTAAAGCTACCACGCCATTAGCAGAGCGAGTTACGATACCCGGCGCAGAAGCCAATACCCACGCATCAGAGCGTACGCAGCCGAAAGATATGCTTCCGGGTGCAAAATCCAATGCTGCCCAAGAACCATTTTGTTCCCAAGCGCCATGTGGACCGCCGGTTAATGCCCACAGCTTATTGCGTTCAAAAGGCAGACTTAATGGCGGCTGAACAATGCCCGGAGGAAAGCGTGGTTCAAACAAATCTGCCCTCATCCACGGATCACCAAACAACCGTTGATATGTTCCCCCCAAACCTTTTGTTTTATCCATTGCTCTTAACCACTCCTCCTTGCCATACAATTGAGCAAAAAAGTACTGCAGGGCAGCTGTCGCAGCATTAACTTGCGGAGCAATACGCAAGGTGCTTCCATCTTGCAAAGTCAGCGTTGTAAAGCGCCCCTCCCGCCAGCCATAATAGCCATCGGTTAAATGATTAGCTGCCCATTGCAGTTGATGATACAGGTCTTTCTGTTGAGTTTGAGTTGTGCCAATTGGATAATGCAATTGGGAAAGTTCTTTAGGCTGACTAGTTACCCAGCCACTTTGGTACTCCAAAATGGAAAGCAGCAAGCGCGGGCTAATGGAATTTTCCAACGCAATGCGCATAATCACTTGAGATCCACTTGTCATTCGCGTGGTTTCCAACCACTGACGATAAGAGCTTAAATATCCCCCTGCTTCTTTGATATACGATTCCGCATCAAACCCAACCGAGGAAGGCCCAAAAACAAAATCACTATCTGGAATTATTTGATCTTGGGGGGTAAGCTCACCGCTGAGGCGATTGGGGATATAAAGCGTTTGTTTTGGCTCAATAAAACCTTTAGGCGGCAAAGGACGATCTGACTCGATCTCTTTTTCTGAGACGCCAAAACGTTTCGCAAGCGCTGCAAGAGTATCACCCGATTGAGCTTGATAGATAAAAATTGGCGTATTGCTAGGCGTGGGAACGCGTATTTCAACCTCAAATGGTACAGTCGCCGCCGGTTCTACCTCTTCTGTCAAAAAACTGGGTTGATTTTGGTTTAGTTCCTGAAACCAAGCAGGTTCTTGAGTAGAAGCAGAAGAAGCGATTAAGGTCTCTTGGATATTGACTGCCTGCTGTTGCGGAAAACTGCGAGCACAGTTCAAACTTATCAACAGCAAAACAAGACCGGCAATAAAAACTCGTCTCATAGCACCTTGGTGAACATTTTTTCCCATCATTATTTCATCTGTAAAGCATATTTTTCGCAGCGGCTTGATCTTCAGCGACAATTACTTTATCTCCTTTGGTGAGTGTACCCTGATAAAGATCACCTTTCCCCGCTGAAATCCAGCCCTCAAGATTAAAAGGCACATCACCATCAGCTGCAATCCATTCACCATTATAACGGCGAGCAAGGTGAACATGTGTTCCGTTGGATACCCCTCCTTCGCAAGAAGGATGTCCAATTCGCTGTCCAGCTTTAAGAAAAGTACCGGCAGACACTCGATCGCGGCTTTCAATGTGCAAGTAGAGCAAAGACCAACCTGTCTGCCAATACCCATCATCATCCAAATCTTGGATAACCAGATCGCGATCAGCATATACGATCTTTCCATCAGCTGCGGCAACCACCCATTCTTGGCTTGGCGTACAGCCCAACACTTCTAAAAATGGGGCAAAATCCAATGCTGCCCATGCACTGCCGCTGCCCCAAGCGTTATGCGGTCCTCCTGTAAAATACCATTTCACTCCCTTTTCGAAAGGCAGCTGCAATTCCGGCTGCTGTATATCATCAGGGATAAGCGGTTCAATGGCAAACGCAAAGGGATTGCCAAACAGCTTTCGATAAGCTGCAGCTAATCCATCTTCTGAAACAGCTTGGTACCACTCTTGACGATCAGCAAGTTCTGCAAAAAGCTGCTGCACAGCAGCGGTCCCGGCATTGATATAGGGTGAGACGGCAATTACCGTACCATCTCTCAGTACCCAAAAAGCTGCTGCATTTGCTTTCCATAAGTAATAGCCGCGGTTTAACTCATTTGCAACGGCATTCAACTGCTTCCATAAGGATAGATGCGGACTGCTCAGCCATTCTTTTTGGTAATCCACAACAGCCAACAACAAACGCGGATTAACTGAATGTTCACGGGCAACACGCTCAATGATAACGGCAGCAGTTAATTCTTCTCCATCCACTTCTTCTTTATAGGAGGCAAGGTAACTCAGCTGAGTTTGGATAAACGGTTCAATCTTAAAAGAGAGTGCATTAGGACCATAGACAAGCTCAGAATCGGGAATTATTTTATACTCCGGCGCATCTCCTTCAGGTTGTGGCGGTGGTATAACTAACCTCTGACCAACGGACAGTAAGTTAGGATCACGGATTTGGTTGACTTGCATTAGCTGCTGAACACTAACTTGATAGCGGCGGGCAATGTTCTTGAGAGTGTCGCCCGGCTGAACAATGATTTCCACAGCTTCTTGACGCGGGGTCGGAATAGGGTGAGGAAAATCCAACGTTGGGGTAACATGCACCATATCATTGCCAAAAGCAGGCATTTGCAAAGTGGATTTAGAACGCTGCACATCCATTTCCGCTCCGTTGCGAGCAGAAAGAAACGAATAGGCGATAAGAAACAAGCTGCAAATAACTATGCCTCCAATTGCCACCCGTAAAAAGATTATCCATTTACCCATAAGAAAACTAGAACAGAATCTCGACACCTACTCCGTAGGCATCGAGATCAGTAATTGATATCATTATGCAAGCAAAGTCAACGCCAAAGAATCTCAGCGTTACCCTTTTAGGAACGCCTCCAGCGCTTCTTTGCTGATTCGATAGGCATTTCCAATCTTGCGTGCTTTAAGATCGCCGGATTGAATAGCAGCCAGCACATCTTCTTCAGAAACCTTGAGCAATTGGGCTGCTTCTGAAGGACTCAGCACATCAGGAATACTTGCCGCGGCTTGAGAAGGTTGTGCTGCAGAAGGTGAGGAAGTTTGCCCAGCTAAAGATTGGCTGAGTACATTGCCAATTCCCATTCCGGCTCCAATACCGGCTGTAAGCCCGGCTCCACCGGAGGGGTTGCGAGCGGCCTCTCTCATCGCGTCCGCAGCTTGAAGTTTGGTGTACACATCCACATTGAGCAAACCTCTGGCGCGCAATTCCTCTGCCGAAGTTTCTGACGGCCGCATGCTGGAAATGTAAAAGCTCTTTAAGGTCAACCCAATAGCCAGAAAATCATCTTGGGCTTTAGCGCGTACTGCCGCACCCAGTTCTTCAGTCATGCTTAACAACTCAGGAACAGTTTTGAATTTTGCGGTCGTCATAGCATCCTGAAGTTTTGAGAGAAGCATAGATTTTAACCGCTCTTCGATATCTGCTGTTCTTATTGAACTTCTAACCCCAACGATTTGAGTTACAAATTGCTGTGGATCCGCTACTTGAAAGCTGTATGTGCCAAATCCGTTGATAAGGGCTACTCCAAAACCCATATTTGGTGTTTCCACAACTATTGGTTGAGGCGTACCCCATTTTCTATCCAAAAAATCGCGCATACTGACAAAGTACACCTCAGCGGTAAACGGCGAACGATCATTGAACGCTTTGCCAATCAAATTGATCAACAAGGGGATATTTGCTGTTGAAATCGTATGCTGTCCCGGGCCGAATATGTCCAAAGCGCGGCCACTGCGGAAGAATACTGCCCGCTGCGATTGGCGCACAATCACTTGGGATCCAATGCGATAATCGCCTGAACCTTCCTCAGGAAAACGATGCACAATTTCATCTTGCATTTCATCAGGATATTCGATTACATCAAATACTCTTGCCATGAGTTACCTCCTAACATTTATCTGAACACACTATTGGGTTGAATCCGATTGTACTTCCGTCAGTGACTTGTCATCTGCAGAAGCAGTTATAGCATCAACCCGCTGATTGAAGGTCTCAACACATTGGGCAGTTATGGTCGTTAAACGCTTAATGGCAGCTTCAACTCCTTCGGTACCAATAGCTGCTTCCACATTATCTATGGCACTGCTGACCTCGTCAATCAGGTTTAATAATGACGCATCAAATTCATACAGACGCGCCAATTCTGCTTCCTTTATTTTCACCGCATCAAGCAAAGAAGCATAACCATACGTAGCATTTCGAACTCGATCAATAAAGGCGCGGAATTTGACAGCAGCACCTTCCATGTCATCCATGTAAGCCAAACCACCTTGATTAAGTAGATCCCTCTGTACGGCAGATAATCTTTGCCATTGAGCTTCAGCATCGCGGGCAATTTTTTCTCTCAACAGCAAATCAGCATCCCGCCGATTTTCCCTGTCAACATACCCCTTAAAGCCGGGGAGCTTTGCCATAATGTTTTTAAGCAAATCTTGATGTTGCCTCACCTTCCCTAAGTAATCCGTCATTTTTGCCTCCTTATTCTCTTAACAGCAACAAAAAAAGTTAATAATGATTATAGCACAAAGCAAAGGTTTTCGTTTATAATGACTGTTGTTTTTATGGAAAATGATTCAGGTAATAAACTTTCCACTTTAGAAATCTTTCAACTGCATCTACATCCATTTCTCTTTTTGCTGTGCAGCTTATACGCTTGCAATCCCATTGTACAGAATGCATTTCATAATCAGAATACCCTTATAGCTGCAGACACTCAACGCCCCACGGTGATCACCGCTTCACCCATGGCTATCAATCATGAACCTCTGCCGACAATCCCTCATCTTCAACAAGAAGAAAATGAAATCTCAGAAAAGCAAGAATTGGTTCTTCCACATTATGATTTTAAAGTCATCTATGATCATTATGATGGTGTTCTTGATGTAACTGAAACCATTGAATATGTTCATCATCAACCCCAACCCATAACTTCTTTAATATTGTTGATTGAGCCTAATAAATATTCCAAGGCTTTCTCGCTGCACTCATTGGAATGGGAAACAGGAAATCCTATCAACGATTATCAGCTCGAAAAAGAACGCTTGGTTATTCCTTTACCTCAGCCTCTAGCTGCTGCAGAAAAGATTCAACTTACCTTAAATTACAAGCTCAGCTTACCTCAACAAGAGGGAACTTTTGGCAAAACGCGGCTTCAATCCAATCTTGCTGACTGGTATGCTCAAATTCCGCCCTATCAGCCTGAAGCAGGCTGGGTAATCATGCCAAGCCACACGGTGGGTGAGCATATGGTCTATGATCTCGCTGACTTTTCTATGGATTTATACATTAAGAAAAATGCGGACAAAATTGTCATAGCAGCATGCACAGAAGGCAAATGGCAAGGCAACCATTACCATTACGAGCATAAAAAAGCACGCAACTTCACTTGGTCGGCTAGTACATTTTATCGAACGGTTTGGGGCAGGGCTGGAAAAACAACTATTCTGGGGTATGTGTATTACAATCACGTTAACAGCGGACAGAAAGCAGCCCAAGTAGTCCATGATGCTTTGGTGCTTTTTGAAGAACTCTTTGGAGAATACCCCCATAATCATCTTGTGTTTGTTGAAGCAGACTTTCAGGATGGCATGGAATACGATGGGTTATTTTTCCTCGATCAATACTATTTCGCAAATCCCGGCTCAGACGCCCGAGCTAGCTTAACCACTCTATCGGTTCATGAAACTGCCCATCAATGGTGGCTTAATATGGTAAGCAATAATCAAGCCCGCGAGCCGTGGCTGGATGAAGCCTTATCCACCTATTCTGAGCTCTTCTTTTATGAAAGATATTACCCCGCTTTTACTAGCTGGTGGTGGGATTATCGAGTGAACACCTTCACACCTAAGGGGTGGGTGAACAGTGATATTTATAGCTTCTCTGCTTACCGAGATTATGTAAATGCCGTATATCTACGCGGCGCGCTATTTCTCTCCCAACTGCGCGCGGAATTTGGAGATGAGGTTTTCTTTCATTTTTTGCGCACTTATGTAGAAAGATATCGCTATCAGTCAGTTACTGAAAAGGAATTTTTTGATCTCTTGGCTGAAGTGGGCGGTGTCGATCTTCAACAACTGCGTCAATCATACTTTTCCCCTTAACCAAGGAATTGAAAACGAGGTTATTAATGGTAAAACAAACAAAAGCACTTTCCTCTGTTCAAAAAATCTTTATCAAAAGTTTTGGTGAGTTTATCATCCAACAAGGAGACAAAGAAGAGCTTGTATTCGAGGGTGAACAGGCATTAATTGATCGCATGTCTGTAGAAGTTCAAGAAGGCCAAGTCGTGATTAAAACGCACGGCTTTTCGTTAGAACACATCACTTGGTTTATCCAGCATGGTTGGCAGACTTTGCGCTTGAAGTGTTTCATCACTATCAAAGAGCTGGAATCACTAGAACTATGGGGAGCCGGCAAAGTTCAGGTTGGAATGCTTAAGACGCCCCAATTTATGGTCAAACTAAAAGGTGTCGGTGAAATTATCATCGAAGACCTGCACACCCAAACGCTCTATGCTCATGTACCGGGAGCAGGCAGGCTGAGCATCAGCGGGGAAACTGTTAATCAACACGTTACCCTTAGTGGAACAGGCAGCTACGAATCCTCCTTGCTCAAAAGCGCTTCTGCAAATGTTCGGCTCACCGGCATAGGATCAGCCACACTTTGGGTTACAGACTCTTTAACTGCCGCTGTGCATGGCATGGGAAGCATCTCCTATTACGGTTATCCTACAGTTGAGGAAGACTGCCATGGCTTTGGCAAAGTTATCGCTTTGGGTACTCCTATCCAGCAAGAAATTTTTGCCTCATCACCAAATTTTACTGAGTCTCCGCCCTCTCCGACAGCAAAGGAAGAACACGTTCAACCATCTGATGGATCATTTTCATCATTCTCTTCCTCCGAAGAGCCGCAAAGACCCATTACTTATCATCATCCAAAGCATCCGCAAGATATACTTGCCAACTCGATCTGGGGCTTTATTTTCATTTGGGCAGGTACCATCTTGCTGGCAAATAACCTGGGATGGCTAGAAACATGGCTTGACTACCTTCCGTTTGGAGCAAGCACTTCCTTACATGATTTTCAGTTTGGTGCATGGTCGCTTGTTTCACTTGGAGCAGGTTTTTTGTTGCTTTTTGAAGTTGTTATTAGATGGATCGTGCCCAGCTTGCGCAAGCCATGGATTGGCAAACTGATCTTTGCCCTGACTCTCATTTGTATTGGGTTAGATGGCATTATTAGTTGGCTGGTGATACTTTCCGCGTTTCTCATTTTGGCTGGGTTTTTAATGGTGCTGCGAGGAATCATTTCCCACTGATAAATGACCCTTATTGATCTTGCGGGTTTCTCTCCATGTAAATAGTAACTGGCCCATCATTGAGGATTTCCACCAGCATTTCTGCTCCGAACACACCCATTTGCGTTGGAATGCCTAAGCTGCGCATGTGCTGGGCAAAAATTTCCACTAAAGGTTCAGCAAGCTGAGGCGGGGCTGCATCCGTAAAAGCCGGGCGACGACCTTTACGCGTATCGGCATACAGGGTGAATTGCGAAACAACCAATGCCTCACCACCTACATCCAGTAAAGAAAGGTTCATCTTCCCTTCACTATCTTCAAAAATGCGCAAAGTAGCTGACTTTTCAGCTAAAAACTTAGCTTCCTTTTCACTATCATGATGGCCAACACCAATGAGAATCACCAACCCCTTGCCAATCTCTGCCACTGATTGGCTGCCAACGCTAACCGAACCGCGTTTTACTCTCTGCAGTAAAACTCGCATGGCCGGTCAATCCATCCCGATAGCTTTGCGGGCTGCTTTTACGGTTTGCGAAGCTACTTGGCGAGCCTTTTCTGCACCTTCCGCTAACACGCGTTGAATTGTATGTTCATCTTCAGTGATTTCAGCATACCGTTGTTGAATGGGGACTAATTTTTCCACCACCAGTTCAGCCAACTCCTCTTTTAAGGCTTTATAGCCCTGACCTTCAAAATGTTTCTCTATTTCCTCTTCTGAAAGCCCGGAAAGTTCCTTGTAGATTGTTAAGAGGTTATACAACCCACTGCGCTCAGGTGAAGGATCAAAGACGATACCGCGCTGCGAATCGGTAGTGGCTCGTTTGATCTTGCGTCGAATATCATCCGGGCTGTCAAGCAAGTTCAAACATCCATCCGCATCCTCATCGCTTTTGCTCATCTTATTTTCTGGCCTGGTCAAGGACATAATCCGCGCCCCGCTTTTGCGAATAATTGCTTCGGGTATTGTGAACACTTCACCATAGAGATAATTAAAGCGTTGGGCAATATCGCGGGTTAATTCCACATGCTGACGCTGATCATCACCAACAGGCACGTAGTTTGCTTGATAGATAAGGATATCTGCTGCCATAAGCACAGGATACATCAGCAATCCTGAGCCAATGCTTTCTTGGTCGCTTACCTTCTTTGATTTATCTTTGTACTGTGTCATCCGTTCCAGCCACCCGATTGGAGTTACACAGGTGAGAATCCAAGTGAGTTCCATGTGTTCCATCACATCAGATTGGCAAAAAATTACTGAACGCTGAGGGTCAAGGCCACATGCCAACAGCATGCCAATCAGAGCCCGCTTTTGTGTTCGCAACGTGTTAGGGTCCGGCAAGGTTGTTATGGCGTGGTAATCGGCGATCATGAAATAATTTTCATATTGATCCTGCCCTGCCACCCAATTTCTTATTGCTCCTAAATAATTGCCGATATGCAAAGAGCCTGAAGATTGAATCCCAGACAGCACCACTGGTTTCTTTTTGTTCATACTCATAGGCGTACTCCTACTTCTTGATGTTGAATAATGAGAAGTGTGATATAGTATAACATAAGATCATAAAGAAGTTCATCAAGATAAAATAATCATCATAAGATTAAGAAAAATTATATAACAGTTTACCTAGTTTTAAGGTATAATAAAAAAACGATGAGCCTAAAAACTGAGTTGGAAAATTCTTTAAAACAAGCCCTGCGCAGCGGCGATGAGGTCCGAAAGCGGGTCATTCGCATGGCGCTTGCCGCAATCAAGTTATCAGAAGTAGAGAAAGGCAAATCGCTTGACGATGCAATGGTAATTTCTGTACTGCAAAAAGAATTAAAAGCGCGTGAAGAAACCATAGCCGAAGCCGAAAAAGCCGGTCGGACAGACCTTATCACAGAAAACCAAGCCGAAATTGCCGTTTTGCGTGAATTTTTACCTCAACCACTCTCTCAAGCAGAACTTGAAGCAGTAGCACAACAAGCTATTGAAGAGGTTGGGGCTGCATCTCCATCCGATATGGGTAAAGTGATGAAACTCCTATTGCCGCGGCTTGAAGGACGAGCAAGTGGAAGCGCAGCAAGTGATGTTGTGCGCAAGCTGCTCACCCGACAAACCTAGTTCTGAACGAATTCATCTCTGCAATCTTTCTTCTCATATCAAGTCCTTACGCCAAAAGCCCAAGCTACTTAATCTGATGAAAATTCGTCTTAAAAAGAACAATAAACAAATAGCGGCTCGCATGTTTAAAAATCCTCTCTACCAAACCATTTTTCTTATTATGCTTTTTATTGGCAGCAGTGCAGCCGCGTTTTACGCCATCATCACACCTTCTCCCCTCACCCCTTCAACTGCCAATCTTGTTGTTGGTGCTGTTGCCCAGCAAGATATTGTTGCCCCGCGCAGCATCAGCTTTGAAAGCACCATATTAACTGAGCAGCAACGCGAAGCTGCTGTAAAAAGTGTCCCACCTGTATATGCACCGGTAGATCCATCCATTGCCCGCCAACAGGTGGCACAATTACGCGATACCATTGCCTACATCACCAGTGTTCGGGAAGATTCTTACGCTACCCAAGAACAAAAACTGGAAGACCTGGCTGCTATGCAAAACTTGCGGCTTTCACCCGAAACCATGCAGGCAATTTTAGCCTTGAGCAACGCGCGCTGGCAAGTTGTTCAGCAAGAAGCCGTCAACGTTCTTGAACAAGTGATGCGCAACTCTATCCGCGATTATCAGCTTGAAGACATTCGTCGCTCAATTCCAGCAATGGTTAGTCTTTCTCTGCCCGAAGACCAAGCCGACATTGTCGCCGACTTAGTTTACGCCTTTGTACTGCCTAATAGTTTCATTAGTGAAACGCTAACCGAAAGTGCCCGCCAACAAGCCCGTGAGGGCGTAAAACCGGTCATCCGTTCCTATGCCGCCGGCGAGACCATCATCTCGCGTGGCAGGTTGATCAAAGATATTGATCTTGAAGCCCTTCAAAAATTAGGCATTGCCAAACCACAAAAAAGTTGGCAGGATTATCTTAGCGCAGCGAGTATTTCCATCCTAATGATATTATTTTCTGCACTTTATTTGCAGCGAGTATTTATTCCACAGAATCCGCGCGTTTTAGGCAAGCGTGCCCTAGCCGTACTTACGATTTTGTTTCTCGCTTTTCTATACACAGCTCGTTTTGCTATCCCTGGTGATGATTTTGTCTCTGCAATGATGCCCTATATTGTTCCCCTCAGTGCCTACAGCTTAACACTGGCAGCACTTTTTGGAAGCAATCTCGCCCTCATCTTCATTTTACCGCTCGTTATTTTAGTAACGTATGGCTTGCCGCGCGGTTTTGAAATTGCCCTTTATCATATCATTGGGGCAATGTTGGGTGTATTCTATTTAGGGAAAGCTCAACGAATTTTCTCCTTTTTAGCCGCCAGTGCTATTAGTGCTGGAGCCGGCCTTGTGATTGCCATTGCCTTCCGCACGCTTGAAGTATCGGCTGTAAGCAACTACTCTATCTTCAACCCTGCATTTCAGCGTACTTTAATTATTCTCAGCATTGCTGCAATCGTTAACTGTGTCAGCTCGGCAGGGCTAACCATTGCGCTCCAGTTTTTCCTCGCCCAAATATTGGGTTTAGTCAGTCCGCTGCACCTCGTTGAGCTCACTCGTCCCGACCATCCTTTGCTGCGGCTGCTCATGCAGCAAGCCCCTGGCAGTTATCAGCACAGCCTACAAGTTGGCAACCTAGCTGAACAAGCCTCAGAACGAGTGAATGCTGATGGACTTCTTGCTCGTGTAGGAGCTTTATATCATGACATCGGTAAAACGCGCAACCCAGCATACTTTATTGAGAATCAATTACCGGGTCAACGAAACCCTCACGAAGACCTCACGCCAACGGAAAGTGCAGCTATCATCATCTCGCATGTAACCGAAGGGCTTAAATTGGGGCGCAAATATCGCTTGCCGCGCCGCGTGCTTCAATTCATTGTTGAACACCACGGCAATTCATTAGCTCGCTACCAATATGTTCAGGCAGTGAAAGCTGCGGGCAACAATGAGCAATTAGTCAACGAAGCGGATTTCCGTTACCCCGGCAATCCACCCACCAGCCGCGAATCTGGAATTGTCATGCTGGCTGACGGCTGCGAAGCCGCTACGCGGGCTAAACGTCCAACCAACGAAGCAGAACTGCGCGAAATTGTCGAGAACATCATTGAAAGCCGCCTCAAAGATCATCAACTTGAATATACCGATATTACTTTCAACGATCTTACTATCATCAAAGAAACTTTTATCGAAGTCCTTAAAGGCATCTATCATCCGCGCATAGATTATCCAATATTAGAAAAACCCTCTGAAACAATCACCGCTCTCGATGATACGATTAAGATTCCGCGCCGCGAGGTGCTCCCTGAATCGCTTGCAGCTCTTTCACCTTCCAAAGATTTAGAAATAATGCGCTGATGGCTGTCTTTATAGAAATCAACGACCCTTTTTCAGCATTACTGGATCAGCAGCTTATTCAGCAAACTGTGGAGCTTGTTCTGCGCAGCGAAAATATCTCTGACGCGGTAGGCTTATCCGTAGTTATCAGCGACGACAATCAACTCCATAATCTCAATCGCCAGTTCCGAGGTATTGATGCACCGACCGATGTGCTTTCTTTCCCGGCTGATCAACTAGACCCTGAAAGCGGTGAGCGCTATTTGGGAGATGTTATTATTTCCTATCCCCGCGCAAAATCCAATTGCACCTTAGAACATCAAGACATCGAACCAACTACTCAGCGAGTGCAGGAAGAAGTCTTGCTTCTCGTTGTCCATGGGGTTCTTCACTTGCTCGGTTATGATCATCATACTGAAAATGAAAAAGCCGTGATGTGGGCAAAACAAGCTGATATTCTTCGTCAGTTGGGCATTTCCCCATCAGTGTACGAGCAGCTGTAAGCTGGGCTTATTAGACTTCACCCTACTTCCGCACTGAGGTCATTTCTGTACAAAATTGATCACAATCATGTTCTTCTCACATGATGGATAGGTATCAAAAGGAACTTTCGGCGACAGCGGCATACCTTCTTTATTGACCACTTGCACAAAGAGCGAGTTTTTCGATTCAAAGGGTTGATTTGCAAGCAAGACCTCATAGCCGCCGGGTCCATATTGAGGAGCACTGCCGGTTTCAGCTTTCCGTTGATAAGGTTTCGCTGCTACCTCTCCTTCCACTATAATGGTCAACCCCACTTGAGGCAGACTTTGGTCGTTGAATACTTGGCCAACGAGATACAGCGCATCACAGCTTCCTCCGCTTTCACCCGATTTATCTATATGCAGATAAATCGGACTTCCCGGCTGAGGGCGATATGTATTGGATAGCGCAGTCGGCTGCAGGATGGGTTCTCCTGCGGTAGGTGCAGGAGTTAATGTTGGCGCCTTAGTTGGTTTAAAACTTAAGGTGGGAGCTGGAGTAATGCTTGCTGATATAGCTTGTACAGGAGTATTGACCATTATAGCCGTTTCTTCCCTCAAAGGTGATTCTGTTATCCATAGATCAATGGTGGATACAGGTGAAGATAAAGCAGCAACTTCCTCTTGAGCATTGAGCGCGTCCGCCACCGCTTCGGTCTTACCTGCCATCTGAACCCATGGTAACTTACTCAGCGGGCTTTCCCAAGGTATTAACGGATAAATAATCGTCAATACAGCTGCTAAAACGAGGAAACAAAGAATAATAAAAGCTGCTAGTTTTAAGAACGCCCATGTCGGTTGACCATTACTAACCTTTTCCTTAAGAGACAGCGGAGGGCTTTCTTTACTTTTTACATCTGAAGGCTTTTTCATCGCTTTATCTCCTTTTGTCAGAACCCTAATGAACCAGCACCTCAATTTTACTTTTATCTGTCAATTCCTGCAGCTTGCGCTGTACGGCACGTTGCTGTGCTTGAAGTAAAGCATCCGCGGCAAGAGGACGCTGTTCTTGTTTTTCAATCACCTTCACAATATGATACCCCAGGCGGGTATGGATAATTTGACTGTAAGCGCCTACTTCCAATCCCCCTTTACCGTCCTTTCCAAAAATAGCTTCATCAATCTCTGGCTCAAGCACATAACCTTGTGGAAACCAACCCAATTCCCCGGCGGTTAAGGGGTCAAATTCAGCAGCTATGGCTTCAAAAGCTTCTCCATTGTTTAACCTTATCATAGTTTGCTTGGCTGTAGCTTCATCATAAAAATAGATTTGGCGGGCATGTACTTGTTCTGCTGCTGTTGGTACTTGAGCAGCAATGTTGTCTCTTGCCCAAGCAGCTGCAAGCTGCCGGGACAGTGCAACCTTGAAGGATTGTTCATCATAATGGTTTTGCTGAAGCCATTCCCGAAAAGCCTGTTCTCCACCACTTTCTTGGATAAGGGACTGCAGATGCTGCTGAAATTGCTCTTCTGTACTTGTATAACCATTCTCTTTCGCCCATTGAGAGAGCAGACACTGCTGAATCAAATCATTTAAAACCTTTTGCTTCTCTTGCTCCTCCAAAGGTTTCTCCGCGGTTTTTTGGGCAGCTTGATAGCGAAGCAGTTCTGCTTCATACTCGCTGAGCGCAATGCCCTCTCCATTCACTAAAGCCGCCAAAGGCTCCTGAGTTGGTGCTGCTGTTTCTGTCTGCAGCACGATTGGAGAAGGGACTGCATCTGCTGCTATGGTGGGGAATGGTGTAAAGCCTTCACTTTTCTTGCTGACAGTGCATGCAGGCAAAGCAAAAATTAACAGCCAACTAAAAAAAATCGCCTTATGTTTCATAAGAAAAAAAATTGCTGAATTTTTTCACATTGTTTACACTGCGTGAATTATTGCATTTTTTTATTGGCGATGGCTAGCAGGTCTTGTACAAGCGCATAGCCGGTTTCCAAACGGCCGGCGCCCGGGCCAATAAGAGTAACGTCTCCTAGCAGCTCAGTGGTATAAGTTATGGCATTCATTGCTCCGCTAACATGGGCAAGCGGATGCGTCAGCGGTAAGCACATCGGCTGCACAGATGCAAGTACTTTCTCTCCTTCCTTATTTATGCTGCCGATCAGCTTCCACCGTTGACCAGCGCGTTGAGCCTCTGCAATTTCGGTTTGGCTTAATTGGGTAATGCCTTTGCGCTGCACATCTTTCAGCGATAACTTTGCCCCAAGCAGCAAATTAGCTAAAATGACTACTTTAGCGGCTGCATCAAAACCTTCCACATCACCTCGCGGGTCTGCCTCGGCGTAGCCCAACCGCTGCGCTTCAGCTAACGCCTGTTCGTAGGAAGCTCCGCCATCCATTTGTGTAAGAATATAATTGGTAGTGCCGTTAAGAATGCCTTGAATGCGTTGAAGTTTTGCTGCCTGCAGGAACTGCAGCCCCAAGCCTAATGCAGGAGTCCCGCTCATAACCGTCCCTTCTATCCCAAGTTCAACATTGTGCTGACGAGCAAGGTGCATTAATCTTTCATAATGTAAAGCAATTGGTCCTTTGTTCGTAGTAGCGACATGTTTTCCATGCTGCAAAGCGGCTTCGATATGGCTGAGGGCCGGCTCACCGCTGTTTAAATCAGTGTAGCTCAGTTCAAGAATTCCATCTGCGTTGGATTCCCGGATTGTTTTCAAAGCATCCCATCCAGTAGAAACAGCCGCTACTTTTTGGAGATCACCTTTTTCAGCAGCGATAAGCAAAGCGTTGATGTCCAACCCCTGCGGATTGAACAAACTGCCCTTTTGAATATCGCATACTGCTACAATAGTAAAATTCACCCCAAATCGCTGCCGGTAACTTTCACCATGCCGACGGAGGATCTGAGCAAATCCTTGTCCAACATTGCCAAAACCAATTAACGCTAATTTGAAATCTATCATACCATTCTCCTTAACCCAACGTATTCTTGTTGCTTGATGGCAATCTGCAAAGAAGAAATTTGAGCTTTCTTCTTATTCTTTCTTCTGTGCTCTCACTTCTCCAAATGCCTGAGCGAAATCCTTTGCTCGAACAACATCATCCATGCAAAAGCGATCAGCTAATGGCACAGATGTGGTTGATAATCGCCAAAACCGCTGATCCAACAGCCAGGTATCTTCCTCAGGGTTATTGCTGAACTCAATAAAGCCTAGCGCTGAGCAACTTTCAACAATGGAGAAATAGGTTTCCAGCCATGTAAAAACACTCTCCCCTTTCAGCGAGGGTGCACAAAGCAGAACATTACTCCAGCAAGCATGCAGCTCTTCATCTGCTAAAGGTTGATGCATGCTTTTTATTACACAAGGAGCCAACATTGTACGGATCACATCCATTGCCGGTGAATTAAGCGCTAAGGAAGGATGCAGAATCACTAAGGTGGAATTTGCATAACCCATGTTACTTTAAGGAGGAAGCGGCTTGCGATTGCAACTGATTATATACATCAACGATACGTTGAATAGCTGTGATGTTTGTAAACACAGCTAATATCACCAAACCAACTAAGGGGATATTAAATACCAGGCACGGGATGAGGACAATGTAACGTTCAAGGCGTGATAAAATGCCTACTTTTGTTTCAACACCAAGCGATTGAGCCCGCGCCCTTGTATAAGACACCATAAATGAGCCGCCTGCAGCGATATAAGCCAGCGCCACTCCGCCCAAATTTCCACTGTTAATAAAATATATTAATAAGCCACCAAATAGAAAAAATTCCGTGTAACGATCGATCACGGAATCAAAAAACGCCCCAAAACTAGGAGGGGAATCTGTCCGTTTTTCGCCTTTTAAACGCGCCATTGTGCCATCCAAGGCATCTAAGGGTGCTGTGATGAGAATGACAATCCCACCCCAGGTTACCCAACCAAGGGCAATTAAAACTGCGCCCCCAATACCTCCACACAACCCAATAACTGTCATTGCATTAGGAGAAATACCCAACGAGTTAAAAAAGCCAGCGATTGGCTCAATCACTCCCTTAAAAAGCAGGCGCATTTGATCCGTAAATATCCAACTATTCTTATTATTCATGGTTTATACTTTATGGCTTTCATTGTTTATTTGCTTCACAATAATTCATTATCCTTTCTTCATTTTACCATTAACACCAAAAATAAGGTACAATAAATAAAAGGCGGTACAGGTTGAAAAAAGGTTTGAAGTATGAATAACTGGGCTGGCAAATATATCATTGGGTTAACAGGAAATATTGCCAGTGGCAAAAGTGTGGTGCGAAAAATACTGGAAAGGCTTGGGGGATATGGAATTGATGCCGATCGTTTAGCTCATCGTGCTTTGCTTAAAGGCACACCTACTTATCAGCGTGTGATTGAACGGTTTGGAAAAGATATCTTAGACGAGCAAGAGAACATTAACCGCAAGGCGTTAGGGCAAGTTGTCTTTGCAAACCCCAATGCTCTAAATGATCTTGAAGCTATTATCCACCCTTTTGTTTGCCATACCATCGAACAGATCATCAAGCAAACGCCGCGCCAACTCGTGATCATTGAAGCCATAAAACTCATTGAAAGCGGACTCACCGAGTATTGCCATTCACTTTGGGTAGTCTATGCTTCCAATGAAACGCGCCGATCGCGCTTGATGACCGCCCGGGCATTATCAGCTGCAGAAGCAGAACTGCGCCTCAATGCTCAACCTTCACAAGAGGAAAAAATTGCCCGCGCCAATGTAATTATTCAAAACGATGGCTCTATTATGGAAAGCTGTCAGGCTGTCATTGAGGCTTGGAATCAAATTCCTTCTCATTTTCGTATTAGCCCGTATTTGAAGAAATCTCTTCCCTTTAATGGCAGCCATTTAGCGGAGATCGAACAAATTCAACCCATTCAAGTTGATGAGCTCATGGATTGGCTGACAAAATACCCTCAAGCAGTTGCAGGAAATGACAATACGAAAAGCAAAGCAACCCTGCAAGAGATGCTTTGTATAAAGCCCTTTTTTTGCTTACGCATCAATGATAGAATAGTAACTGTTGTTGGATGGCAAATAGAAAATTTCATCGCATGCGCAGATGAAGTATGGCTATCTCCTGCACCTGAGGCTGATCGTGCTCTTTATTTACTGGCGGAACACATAGAAAGTGAATCCCGAAAGGTAAACTGCGAAGGTGCACTGTGGTTCGTTCCATCTTATCATTGGGAAATTCAATTTCAAAGGATATGGGAATCGTTAGGGTATTCATTCGTTGAAGTGCAATCTTTGCCAACCAAAAGCTGGCAGGAAACAGCTTTATCTTTTCAACAAAAAGATTGCATGCTGTTAGCAAAATATTTTTAGGTGCCGTGTGTTAAGTATATTTGCAAGTTGGTTTAGCGAATTAATGTTTATTTTCCAGCGGCTAGACGCTCAAAGCGTGCTGGATATCGGTTTGGTTACCTTGATCTTCTTCTTTATTCTGATAACCATTCGATCTTCTCAAGCCGCCGCACTCTTGCGCGGTGTATTGATTCTCATAGCTTTGATTGGCTTGCTTAACAGCCTGCAAATCCTGCCGGCATTTTCTTGGCTTGTACGGACAACTTTCCCTGCCTTGCTTCTTGCTATTCCCGTCATCTTTTCTCCCGAAATCCGCAGAGCCCTAGAGCGATTGGGACGCGCCGGGCAATTTATGACCACCGCCTCTCTCAAAGGCAGCTCAATTACCATGAAATCCATAAATAACATCGTTACTGCAGTACAACGATTGTCGCTGCGCAAACACGGTGCGCTCATTATCATTCAACGATCTGATAATCTTGATGAATATATCAAAACCGGTGTGCTGCTGAATGCCATAGTAACACCAGAACTCATACTGCAAGTGTTTTACCCCAATACACCTCTTCATGATGGTGCTGCGATCATTCAATCAAATGTGCTAGTAGCAGCGGCCTGTGTTATGCCGTTATCCTCAAGCGGAGCATTAGATAATTCACCCGAACACCGAATGGGACTGCGTCACCGTGCTGCGTTGGGTACGTCAGAAGCTAGCGATGCAACGGCAATTGTCGTTTCAGAAGAAACGGGATCTATCTCGCTTGCCCAAAACGGAAAAATGATCCGCAATCTTGATCCTGCCCGTTTGGAAAACATCTTACGCGCCTTTTTTGTTACCGAAGAAAGTGAAAATTTCATCATTCGGGTTGCGCGTCGATTATTTTCTAGTTCTCAAGAAGCAACATGGAATAAACCATAATGCAAGCTATTCTCTGGATTTACAAAAATTTGCAGACCTTGCTGCTAGCTTTCTTGCTAGCTGTTGTTGTATGGGTTTCAGCCACCACAGAATCCGACCCCAACCAAGAAGTAGTCTTTCGTTCTGTGCCTTTGGAAGTCAACGACAAAGAACCCAACACAACCATCATAGGACAAATTCCTAACCAAGTAAACGTTACCCTTTATGCTCCTTCCTCAAGGATTTCGATGATCGAGCGGCGCATCTCTCCATTAACAGCCAAAATATCCCTTAAGGGGCTAAATAGTGGAAAGCATTCTATCCCTGTCCAAGTGTTTTATGAGATCCGCCCGGCGCGGCTCATCCGCGTAGAACCTGCTGAAATTAGTTTGGAAATTGAGAGAATTGTGGAGCAAGTAATGCCCATCCAGTTGTATGTAATCGGTAAGCCAGCATTAGGTTTTGAAGCCGGCCAAGCCGAATTGATGACCAAAGAAGCTAAAGTAACTGGTCCAGAATCTCTTGTGAAAAAAATTGCTGAGCTAAAAGCAACCGCTGATATCAACGGCAAAGAAGAACTTATCGAAGAAGAAGTCCCTCTTCAAGCAATTGATGCCACTGGCTCTCCGGTCAGTGGGGTAGATATTTCTCCCAAAACAGTAATGTTTCGGCAGCCCATCAACTTGCTTAAGGGGTATCGCAGCAAAGTGGTACGAGTGATCACCACCGGCACTCTAGCAGAAGGTTATCGCCTGGAAGATATTCTCGTTTATCCACTTAAGGTATTGCTGTTTTCTGACGATCCTGCTATTTTGGATAAGATGCCGGGTTATGTTGAAACTGAACCACTAAACCTAAACAAAGCCAACAAAGATATTGATACGCGGCTTACCCTTCAATTGCCAGCAGGCGTTTCTGTTGTTGGAGATCAAACTGTACGGGTAAGGGTACGGCTTTCAGCCATTGAAAGCAGCTTAGCTTTCAAACTGCCGGTTGAAGTGATTGGGCTTAATCCACAATATACCGTAGCTCTCCCTGTAGATACAGTTGATGTATTCCTAGCCGGGCCGCTGCCAGTGCTGAGCAACTTGCAGGGTAAAGATGTGCGCGTATTGATTGATTTAACCGACTTGGGCATAGGAAAACATCAAGTTACACCCCAAGTAGATATTTTGCCTAGTGATGTGCGTATGCTCTCCATATCGCCACCAACGCTGGATATTGTCATTCAACCACCACTGAACATACCTAGGAATACTCAACCCACCGCAACTACATCGCCCGAAAGCCAGCAAACAAGTGCTCCAACTAAAAAAGCTACTCCTACACCTACTATACCTTTATTGCCAAAATTGGGGGCACCATGAGCAAACCTATTGTCGCTTTGGTCGGAAGACCAAATGTAGGCAAAAGCACCTTGTTTAATCGTCTAGCCGGTGAACGCAAAGCTGTAGTGGATGACACTCCCGGCACAACCCGCGACCGTCTTTTTGCTGAAACCGAGTGGAACGGCTTCTCCTTTTATATTGTAGATACTGGCGGCATTGACCCTACACCCGACAGCAAAGGAAAACAACCTCTTTCCATTGGTTCCGCCGATTTTATTGAAGATATTCGCCTACAGGCGGAAATAGCCATTCGAGAAGCGGATGCCGTTCTTTTTATCGTAGATGGAATAAGCGGGCTTGTACCAGCAGATATTGAAGTAGCCAATATCTTACGGCGTTTGCAAGATGACAAACCATCTTCCACGGGGGAAGTGATGAGATATCCCCCTATTCTGCTAGTCGTTAACAAATGCGATCATCAACTCTTAGAAGATTCCGTCTATCAATTTTATGAGCTTGGGTTGGGGGAACCATATTCTGTTTCTGCCCTGCATGGAATTGGCACCGGCGACTTGCTGGACGATTTGGTTGCCACCTTAAAAAGCAATCAGCTCGCAGACCGCATTCCTCCGTTAGGAGAGGAAGATGCGGTCAAGATTGCAATTGTGGGAAAGCCCAACAGCGGCAAGTCAACCTTGCTTAATGCCCTATTAGGCGAAGAACGAGCCATTGTCAGTCCCATTGCAGGCACTACACGCGATGCAATAGACACACCGCTTAGTTACAACGGCATTCCTATAACTTTAATTGATACAGCTGGAATCCGTCGCCGCGGTCGTATTCAGCGCGGGGTAGAACAATTCTCCGTACTGCGTTCTATGCAAGCCATTGAACGCGCAGATGTCTCTTTGCTCGTCTTGGACGCTATCAATGGAATTACAGCTCAAGATACACATATTGCCGGCTACATCCAGGATGCATGGAAAAGCGCCGTTGTCCTTGTTAATAAATGGGATGCTATACCAAAAGACAGCACAACAATGCAACAATTTACCCGTATCATTCGCAATGAATTAAAATTTATGGATTATGTTCCCATTCTCTTCATTTCCGCCAAAAACGGACAGCGAGTCAATCAAGTGCTGCCTTTAGCCTTGCGGGTACAGGAAGAACGCATGGTGCGGCTTTCCACTTCTCAAATCAACCGGATTCTGCAAGAAGCTCAAGATCTTCATCCTGCCCCCGCTGGCAGCGGCAAGCCATTAAAAATCTACTATGGCACCCAAGTTCGCAGTGATCCCCCAACATTCATGATTTACGTCAACAACCCCAAATTAGCACATTTCACTTACTTGCGCTACCTTGAAAATCGCTTTCGTGCTTATCATCCTTTTCTAGGTACCCCAATTCGTTTCGTATTAAAACCAAGAAAAAATTGAGTACTTGGGAGATCCATGTCCACTGCAGCTGCGGCCCAACCGAATTGGATAAAGATTGAAGAGAACATATCCAAATTTTGGAGAGAGCATAAGCTGTCTGAAAGAGCCATTGATCCCTATTCAATTCAACCCGAGTTTCTCATTCTTGAACAACCTTATCTGGCTGATCATAAGCCCAACGCCCAAGCATTAATAGCATGGACAATTAAAGATGCCCTATCTCGCTATCAAACCTTATGCGGTTGGCAAGTAAAACGGATTTATGGCTGGAACACCATTAGCCCACACCTGCAGCTTGCCGCTAAGCGGAAAGTTGAAGCCTCACTGAACCAATTTGGAGAAAACCTCCAGCTTCAGCGCTTTATAGATATCGCCCGAAAAACGGCTTTTGATTACCTCTTCGAGTGGGAGAAACTCTTTGAACGCTGCGGGTTTTGGATACCTTGGCAAGAAGCTGCTGTCTTTCACATGCGTGATTTTGTCAATACCGCGTGGAAGACGGTGAAATTTTTGTGGGAAAACCACTTATTAACTCTAAAACCGCAAGTCGTTCCCTATTGCCCACATTGCCTTTCACCTCTTTCCTGGCAAGAGGCAGAACTCTGCAAAAGTCATGTTCCTACCCAGAACGCTTATATCCGCTTGCCCTTATTGGATGAACCTGGGTCCTCTCTGCTTGTGTGGAGCAATGAAATCTGGAAACTAACAGCAAATGTTGCCGTAGCCGTTCATCCAGAAGCAGAATATGTATTAATTGAATGCAAAGAACATGAAGGGGGTAAAGAAAAATTTATTCTATCCCAACAAGGCTTTCAGGAGCTTTTAACAAAAGCAGGAGGATTAATTTTTGATTCGTGCACTGTGCTGCATACATTCAAAGGGAAAAAGTTAAAAGATGTACGCTACCGACCACTGTTTGTTTATATCACCTCCGATCAACCTGCATATTATGTCATCTTGGATAAAGAAGTGGATATTCAAAAAGGCAGCGGTATTGTTCCCTACACTTCTCTGCATGACAGGCGCGGTTTTGAACTTAGCAAAGAGAATCATTTGCCTCTCATCTCTCCCATTCAAAGAGACGGAAGTTTTTTTTCAGAAGCAGGACCTTGGCGCACGAGATTCTTCAAGGATGTAGAAAGCTCATTGCTCGCAGAACTGTCAGCAAGAGGATTATTAGTCTGGCAAGAAAATACAGAACAAGAAATATCCTTCTGCCCTCATTGCCAAACACCGCTTTTACCTTATTTGGAAGAAGTTTGCACGCTTAATCTTGACTTATGCAAAACAGAAATACAGCAAACATGTGATCAAATAAGTTGGCACCCAGAAAACACGGCGAATGTGTTTCAGGAATACCTAAAAAGATATTCGGATTGGGTTATATCCCGCCGCAACTTGCTTGGAATTCCCATGCCTATTTGGTTGGATGATAACGAGCAGTCCTTTGTCATTGGCAGCCTTGAAGAATTGGCTAATGTTTTACAATCCCCTGCAGAAAACCTTCCGTGGCAGTTGCCGGCTTTAGATGAACTGATTCTTATTCATCCCCAATCAGGGCGTTTGCTGCATCGAATCCCTGACACTATAGATCCCGCTTTCGTTATCGGTCTCCTGATGACCATATACCGCCAAACTGAGCGGATTAATCAAGCTGTCCCTTCAGTAGATCAGCCGCTTTCATATACCGCTGATCTTATTTGTGAGCCTTTTGAAGCTATAGTGCCTTGGCTTTCTGCCGCCCAAATCCTCAATACGCTGCTTTATGCCCAACCCACTGCCCGTCGCATTGTAAGCCTTCCTTTGCCTGATAGTCATACAGCCCATGAGGATGAACCTGATCGCCAACTATTTAAAGAATGGTCTGCCCTGTTTGAACAATACGGCGCTGACCTCTTGCGCTGGGTAATTTTTAAGCAGCAAAGCCCTGCACAGAACCCGTCCTTCTCAACAGAACAATGGGTTAAACACTCTCAGCTCTTTTTTGAAGATGTATGGAAAGCATATACCTTCTTTATTACCTTCAGCCGTGAGCAAAATTGGAAACCCCTCTCCTCAGTAATGGAATTTTCTTCGACCAACAGCGGCTGGAATCTCCTTGAGCGCTGGATGTTTTCCACATTGCAAACCACCCTGCGCGGTGTTCATGAAGCACTTCAGGGTTATCATTTTCATCGCGCTACGTTCCACATCGAACTATGGGTAAAAAAGCTGACGCACGTATTTCTGCCCCTCATGCATCAATACTTTTGGAATGCCCCCGAAATTCAACAGACACACCAAGTTCTTCAAAACCTGCAGATCATGCTTTCAGCGCTTAGCCGTATCCTTGCCCCTTTTGCACCATTCATAGCAGAAGAAATCTATCAAAAAGTTGTCCGCGTTTATGATCCTGACGCGCCAATCTCCGTCCACCTTTCTTCTTTCCCCACACTGGAGTCAGACTTGGAAGATGAAGAGTTGAACAAAGAGCTTGATTTAATTCTTCATTTTGAAGAGATCGGCAAAAAAGCGCTAGAAAAAGGGGAAACAACTTCTAAGAAGACCTATAAAGAGACAGTTTTTCTTTTAACAAAGCCAGATGAGTTATTCACATTGGAAAAATACCAATTTTTGTTGAAGGCATTATTGAAAGTAAAACGCGTATCAGCGAGACTGAAACAGCCTGAGCTTGCCTTTGAAGATAACGAAGCTCAGTTGCTCTTCACAATTGAAGATGGTGTTCAAGTAATACTCATTGCTGAGTGAATAAGCCATCTGCCTATCAAAGCACCTTATGGCTGGGTTTTCGCCACGCGGCGCAAGAAAGCAGGCGTATTAAGTTGCTGCTCTAAAAGATAACGATAATAGGCGTGCATGATATTTTCCAACTCATAGGCTATAGTTTGGGAAAGATGTGCTCGGCTGGCTTCAGAAAAATTGCTGCGTTGAAAATGCCTCAGGTATTTTAAGCTATTCATTGAAATTGCATATGCACCAACAACATTCTTGCCGCAGGCAGGACATAGAACCCCGCCTAAGTCTGGAGAAAAGTATTGGTCCTGAGGCATAATCTCTTTTTTGCAGCCTACACAATAGAAAAGCTGCGGTTGATATCCAACCGCAGCGAGCAAATGCACATCAAAATAACGGAGTACAAGTGCAGGCTGCATGTTGGCAGACAACCGTTGAAGAGTATGAATAATAAGCTGATAAAGAGAACGGTTTTCTTCCCCTTCAAATGTAAAACGCTCTACGACTTCCAAGACATACGCAGCTTGTCCTATAAGGGAAAGCTCCTGACGCAAGGATACATGTCCATTAATGGTTTCAGCTTGAGTGATGATAGGCAAGTTGCTTCCTTGGGCAAGCTGCAAACTAAGCTGAGTAAAAGGCTCTAAATGCCCTGCTTTGCGTGAAAGCGGCTTGCGTACACCTTTAGCTAAAGCAGTCAGTTTTCCTTTCTCCCGAGTGAAAAGGACAACCATTCGGTCAGTCTCTCCATAATCCCAGTGCCGAATCACTACTGCTTCTACCCGAAAAGAACGTTCTTGCTTTGACATAATGGAAGATATCAAGTATAATAATTTCTTCCTTGCGTTGTACCCTTCGCAAGGAAAACTATCTTATGAAAATTATAACATGAAGAAAGGGCTTGAATTTACATGAAAATCCTCCTATTACACGATGTCTATAAACTTGGCAGAGCAGGGGATGTAAAGAAAGTAGCCGATGGCTACGGACGCAATTACCTCATCCCTCAAGGGCTGGCTACGCTAGCTACACCCGGCGCTCTCAAACAGGCGGAAAGAATCCGCGCGCAAGCTGAAATTAAACGGGCAGTACTTAACAAAGAAATGAGCGGCATTGCTGAGATCTTAAAGAACATTACGCTTGATTTCTCCATGCGGGCTGCCAATGAGACAGATAAGCTTTACGGGTCAGTAAATACCCAAATGATTGCCGATGCAATCAAAGAAAAAACTGGGGTTGAAATTAACCGACGGCAAATTGATTGTCAGCCGATCCGCAATCTTGGTGAATATAAAATTCCGATTCGTTTGACAATGGACTTAGCGCCAGAAATTATTGTCCGAGTCTTTCGAGAAGGAGAAGCCCCACCACCCGCTAAGACACCTACTACCTCAAGCAGTACAGAAGTAAAAGCTGAGGGCGAAAATGCCGCAGTCGATCTATCAGTTGCTGCGCCAGAAACGCCTGGAGCGTAACCTCAGCCTCGAAGAAGTATCGAAAGCGATTCGCATTCGCCAACCTTTTTTACAAGCACTAGAGGAGGGCAATTTCAACGCGTTGCCTTCTCTAGTGCAGGCGCGTGGTTTTTTACGCGCCTATGCTGACTTTCTTGGTCTAGATGCCGATTCATTATTGGCAAGTCTTGGACAAAGTTCCTATCAACAGACATCTCAAAAATATCGGGCCGCAATGCATCAGCCTTATGAAGATTCTAAGGCTGACACAGAAGATCCGTTTATCACCCCTGAGGTAAAAACACCTGCTTCTGCAAAAGAAATATTTCAGCAGATCGGTAATACATTGCGTCAGCAAAGGGAATCTTTAAGCCTTTCACTCGAAGATGTAGAAAACCAAACCTTGCTACGCAAACATTACCTAAAAGCGCTTGAAGAAGGTGATTACAATGCTTTGCCCTCCTCCATGCAAGGCAGAGGAATGTTAAGCAACTACGCCAAATTTTTAGGGCTTGATGAAGAAAACCTTCTGCTTCAATTTGCTGAAGGTGTACAAGCAATATTCGCCGAAAAACAAAAAGTTAGCAACTTGAAAAGACCCTCATTGAGTGAAGCAGCTGCAGCGCGTTCTTACCAACCGATATCTCTGCTTCAACGACTGTTCACCAGCGATTTGCTTTGGGCAGTTTTGCTTTCCTCCCTATTGATAGGGTTTATTGGCTGGGGCATTTACACGATTTTCATTGCCGAGAAAGCTCGGCAAGCATCAAGCGGCCGCCAGCCACCATCAGTAGTTGAAGTTCTATTGATGACGAATACCCCTACCATAACTCCGACACAGCCAACCCCTACGGATACCCCGGCCGGCATTTTTTATCCAACGATTATTGTTACTGTTGATGCCACTCAGCTGCAAGAAATCGGCGGAACTCCCATAGGAAATACTGCTGTAGGAAATGTTCACCTAAACCTCATCATCCGCATGCGTACTTGGATGCGAGTAACAGCAGATGGCAAAGTGCAATTTGAAGGACGAGCGCGTCCCGGCAGCGTGTATGCATTTTCAGCAATGAACCAAATTGAAGTGCTCACCGGAAATGCCGCCGCATTGCAAGTAATTTACAACCAGCAAGATCTCGGCATTATGGGGTATGTAAATCAGGTCGCCAACCGAATTTACACCGCTGAAGGAGTACTGATGCCTACCCCAACCATCACGTTAACCCCAACCATCACCCTTACACCAACGGCCACACCTCGCGTCCCGAAAATTACAGCTACCGAAACAATCCAACCATAATTTTCTCTTCCGAACATTCTTATGAAGAAACCTTCTTACCACATTATCTCGCTCGGCTGCGCAAAGAACACGGTGGACAGCAGCTCCATGGCACAATTGCTTGATCAAGCCGGCTGCTGTTTTGAAGAAGACCTTCAGCGGGCAGATTATTTAATTGTAAATACCTGCGGCTTTATTGATACTGCCCGACAAGAATCCATTGAAGTTCTGAAGGATTTAGCCAAACGCAAACGCAAGCATCAACTATTAATCGTTAGCGGCTGTCTTACTCAACGCTATGGAGAACAAATTCTCCAAAAAGTCAGCGGGATTGACGGAATTCTTGGCACTCGCAATTGGAATGATATTGTTCGGATAATCGGCCACTTGCGTACTTCACAACGAACAGGATCAAAGCCTTTGGCAACTGTTATGCTATCCAACACCCCCATTGTTCTGGAAGCTGGAAATACACCGCGTATAGCTGTTCAAGGAAAAACAGCTTACATAAAGATTGCTGATGGCTGCCGCCGCCATTGTGCTTTTTGTGCTATTCCGTCCATAAAAGGCAGTCTTGTCAGCCGCTCTATGGAAAGAATAATTGAAGATGCCCTTCTGCTGCAAGAACAAGGGATACAAGAAATTATTCTCATTGCGCAAGACACAACTGACTATGGATCTGACCTAGGCATGAAAGATGGGTTGGTACAGCTCCTCAAAGCTTTAACCGCTGCTGTTCCCTCTGTCCCTTGGATACGAATCCTGTACACTTTTCCTGGCTTTATTTCCGAGGATCTCATCGAGTTGATGGCGCTTCACCCCCAGATTCTGCCGTATTTAGACATGCCTTTGCAGCACGCACATCCTGCCGTCCTAAAGCGTATGGGACGCCCAACGAACATAGACTCTGTGCTGCGTACTTTTGAAAAAATAAGAAAACAACTTCCCCAAGTTGTCCTGCGAACAACCTTTATTGTCGGTTACCCGGAAGAAAGTGAAGCCGAATTTAATACCTTGTTGGATTTTATAGCCGAAGTTCGTTTCGACAAAATCGGCGCATTCCCTTTCTCCTTTGAAAAGGGGACACCCTGTGAATATCTAGGTGATCCTATTCCAGCTGAGGTAAAGACAGCGCGGCTGGAAAGACTCATGACCTTGCAGCAGGATATTTCATTGCAGAAACATCAAAGTCTAGTCGGAAAAACATTATCGGTGCTTATTGAAGGTACAGGCGAACTAGAAGACAGCCATGAACCGATATGGATCGGACGAAGTTATCGTGATGCCCCTGAAATTGATGGCTTTGTTTTTATTCAAGGCAATTTGCCCAAAACAGAAGGGCTTATTCCGGTACGTATTGAAGGCGCTTTGCCCTATGATCTGATCGGAAGTGCAGAAACATAGCTGTAATCAAGGCAACACAAGCAACCCAAGTATATAGAAAACTATCCCCAGTGAAAGCGATTTCTGTTATAATTCAATTGCACTTGACATAATCAATACCTTTATATTGGGAGGGAATATGGCTGCTTCACAAAATTACCTTGCCTTCGATCTAGGAGCAGAAAGCGGACGTGCGATCTTAGGTCATTTTGACGGCAACAAGTTCACCCTTTCTGAGATTCATCGTTTTCCTAATGTTCCGGTTATCATGCCCCAAAAACATGGCAGCAGCAGTCTGCGTTGGGATATTCTGCGCTTGTGGAGTGATGTAAAAGAAGGTATTGCCCGTATAACCCGCAAGCAAGGAGAAACTATCACCGCCATTGGAGTGGATACATGGGGAGTAGATTTTGGTTTTATTGACGAAAAAGGAGCGCTGATTTCTGCCCCGTATGCTTATCGCGACAAACGGACTGATGGCATATTGGAAAAAGCTTTTGAACGCCTCAGCCGCGAACAAATTTTTGAGCAAACCGGCATTCAATTCCTCCAACTTAACTCACTCTTTCAGCTCTTGGCAATGGTATTAGACGATGCCCCTGAGTTTAAGATCGCTAAAGTATTTCTTACTATGCCTGATATCATCAACTATTGGCTTACAGGCGACACGGTCAACGAATTCACCATAGCCACAACAACCCAATGCTACGATCCCAGAAAAAGAAAATGGGCTTATCCAGTTTTGGAAGCTATGGGCATTCCGACCCACATCTTTGGTGAAATCGTCTCAGCCGGCACCTATCTTGGCAAAGTTTCCAAACAACTCAGCGAAGAGCTGAATGTTCACGCTAGTGTTGTCGCGCCGGCCTGCCACGATACAGGTTCTGCTGCAGCGGCTGTACCCTCAACTCATGATGATGTTGCATGGATCAGCTCTGGAACTTGGTCAATTCTCGGCACCAACGTGGAGAACCCCATTATCAATGAGCAAAGCCTTTCTCAAAACTTCACCAACGAAGGGGGAGTAGGCAATACCTATCGCTTTTGCAAGAATATAACCGGCCTGTGGCTTGTGCAAGAATGCCGCCGCGCTTGGGCTTTGGAAGGCAAGGAATATTCCTATGCTGAACTAACTGAAATGGCAGCTTTGGCTAAGCCTTTGCAATGCTTCGTTGACCCAGACAGCCCCGACTTCTTACACCCCGGAGAAATGCCGCAGAAGATTGTCAACTACTGCAAACGCACCAACCAAGCAATTCCAGAAGATCGAGCTGCCATTGTACGCTGTGCTCTTGAAAGCATTGCCCTAAAATATCGTTATGTCTTAGAAAAATTAGAGCAAATTGTTGGCAGATCTCTTTCCCCATTGCATATTGTTGGCGGAGGAACAAAGAATCAATTGCTCAATCAATTTACCGCCGATGCTACCAAAAAAGAAGTTGTCTGCGGTCCTTCTGAAGCCACTGCATTAGGTAATATTATGATGCAAGCTGTAGCTTTAGGCAATATCTCTTCCATTCAAGAAGGCAGAGAAGTAATCCGCCGTTCCTGTGAGGTAAGCACCTATCAACCAAAGGATACCTCTGCTTGGGACGAAGCATACCAACGTTTCCTTGCTCTATTATAGAATTTTGTTCAGTAAATACCCTAAAAGAAAAATCAGACAGGGTGCAGCAATAACACATCCTGTCTGATTCTTTACTATGGCACCTTTAATAAAGAAAACTTTTCTATCCCTCTATTGTCAAAGAGGCTGCGTGCTTAATCTCTTTAATATTGATAGTAAAGAAAACAAGAATTGTTGCACAGACTAATACAATAGCTGCAGTGAAAAAGACTGTACGATAAGAGAGAACTTGAGCTTTTAAGATCATTAAAGCTGCAACTTGGGATCGTATGACTGGATCAGCTGAATTAACCACGCTATTTTTCGCTATGTTTAGAAGATTTGTTTCTATTGAATTGTTCAATATCGTAGCAAAAAGAGCAATTCCAAAAGCGCCGGCAATATTGCGAGCTAGAGCAAGCACAGAAGATGCCATACCAATTTCCTGCGGAGGCACCACAGCAGCAATAATGTTGGTCCGCTGTGCCATACCAAACCCAAGCCCAAATGCCATTATAGTTAAAGGAAAAATGACATCTAAAGCAGTAGAACGGGCATCTAAAGCGGTAAAGAGAAAGATTCCTATTGAAGCCACAAAAGTGCTTGCTGCAATAACATAACGCGGCTGCACTTTTCCCGTCAAACTAGCACCAATCGGGTTTGCCAACATCATTGTAAACGCCATCGGCATAAACAGATATCCACTTTCAGTTGCACTGTAACCTAAGTACGTTTGTACAAAAACAGGGATAAGAAACACACCACCCATCATCCCCATAAAGACGATAAAATTGTTGATCAATGCTCCGTTGAATGCAGGCATCTTAAAAAATTTAAAATCCACTATGGGCTCCGCATGTTTTTGGTCAATGCGATAAAATATATACCCAAAAATCAGCATGGTGACATAGCACAAGCTGCTCTCTAAAGATGTCCACCCCCAATCATTTCCCTTATCCAGAACAAGCACAAGAGCAGACAACGCAATACCCAAAGTGATTGAGCCGCCCCAGTCAAAGTGCACTGTAGAGACCTCTGAGACAGATTCTTTTATAAACATAAGAGCCATGAAAAGCCCTAACAAACCAATGGGTAAATTTATTAAAAAAACTGATCTCCATCCGAAATTATCAATCAAAGGTCCCCCAATCAGAGGTCCAAATACCGAAGCAACCGCAAACGAGGTTGACCAAAGTCCTAAAGCTTGTGCTCTCTCTTTCAGGTCCGGAAAGGTTACTGCAATGATAGCCATTGCTGTTGGGTAATCAGCTGAACCCGCAATAGCTTGAATCACCCGAAAGACGATCATTGAACTGAGGTTCCAAGCCAAGCCTGCTAATACCGATCCGATAATAAAAATAGTAAAGCCTAAGATATATACTTTTTTACGCCCAATTGTGTCACCAAGTTTTCCCCAAATAGGTACAAAAATAGCATTAGCAAGGATGTATGCAGTAGCTATCCAACTAGCTTGAGTTACAGTAATGGAAAAATCAAGAATAATTTTTGGCAGAGCTAAGTTAACAATGGTTTGGTCAAGACGCCCAAGAAAAGTACCGATGATGACAGTCAGAAGTACCCACCAACGTAAACTAATGGAATGATTACGAGTAAATCTATCAGCAATAGATGAGGTAACTTCTTCCATGGCCTCTTATTTAATAACCCACATTTTCGCCGACATGCCATTTTTTAATTCCGGGTAGGCATTCACATCAAAGCTTACAGTTACATCAAATTCCTTCTCTTCTCGCTTATCCGAAATCGTAAAAACAATACTGGATTGGCGAGCACTTGTTGCAATAGTTTCAACCACCCCATAATATGACTTATCACCAAAAGCATCAACGGTAAAAATCACCTGTTGTCCTACATGAATATCCCTTAAGCCTTTATCTTCTTGGATATGCCCTATGACGCGCAGACTTTGCGGATCGTACATTTTCACTACCGGTGTTTGACTATTGGCTAATTGTCCTGGTGTGTTCCCCACCCAAGTGATAATTCCATTTGTTTTCGCAGAAATAATTTGTCCCCCTACTCTCACTAATTGCTGACCAGGCACAACAACATCCCCTTCTTTTACATAAACCATATCAATTTCCCCCATATTTTTAGGCGCAAGCGTAATAATTGGCGCCCAAAGCTCCGACTTTTCTATATAGACCTTACTTTGAAGATCCATCCAATAAAAATAACCCCCAACCAGAATAGCTAAAAGGATTAGAATAATCCCAACGAGAAAAATTGGCTTTTGACGTACGGTTTTTAAAGGCTGCAAAATTTTCATCTTGTACACCTATAGCATTTTTTAGGATTAAACACTTAAAGAAGGGGAAAGAATCTTTCCCCTTTCGAAT
>DAOUFY010000108.1:0-71846 GCA_034429745.1 Anaerolineales bacterium | reverse complement strand
ACCCGAAGGCCTTCATCGCGCACGCGGCGTTGCTGCATCAGGCTTTCGCCCATTGTGCAATATTCCCTACTGCTGCCACCCGTAGGTGTCTGGCCCGTGTTTCAGTGCCAGTGTGGGGGGTCACCCTCTCAGGCCCCCTACCCGTCGTAGCCTTGGTAAGCCATTACCTTACCAACTAGCTGATGGGACGCAGGCCCCTCCCAAAGCGGTTTTCACCTTTACTCTTTGAGCATCTAATCTCAAAGAGCACATGGGGTATTAGCCCCAGTTTCCCGGAGTTATCCCCCTCTTTGGGGTAGGTCACCAACGCGTTACTCACCCATTCGCCACTAAGATAGCCCTATGTTACCACAAAACTATCTCCGTACGACTTGCATGTATTAGGCACGCCGCCAGCGTTCATCCTGAGCCAAGATCAAACTCTCCGCAAAAAAATTGTTTGCATCATTTGATGCTTGGTTTCTACTTTTTTAACTCTGCTTGAATGATGAGGTCTTGTTTCCTATCACTTTTCAATTGTTAAGGTTCTGTTACACACAGCGAGTCTTGATTATATACATTTCCACTTTTTTGTCAAGGGCAATTTCCAAATTAATTTTATTCTTTTTCCCTGCTTGCCCTCTTAAGGTGATGAAATTACCGATGCTTTTTTTCATCGGTAATTTATTCTTGCTATTCATTTTTAACCATCTGCTTTGTGGAGCTAGACTTCTCTGTATGTACCCTTATTATACACAACCTTTTTATATGAGTCAATACCTTTCTGATATCTTTTATTCACTTCGCAGCCAAAAAGTATAACGTAATTCAATGTTATTCGCTGTATCTATTAAAGTCTGTTCTCCAACCGCTCGAAAATCCGATCCGCGAATATGATCCTTGAACGCCCCAAAGAGCACATCAGCTCCCGAAGTTCTGCTGTCAATGTCAATGATCTGAGCTCCAATACTTAATTCGTCATCACCCCCCATCTCAATATCCACATAATTCACGAGTGGTGAAGGAACTTCATAATTCCCGCACATAGAAGAACCGTGTTCACAAGCTTCACTCTTGCGTTCAGCTATTTCTTGAAATAGACTCATTATACTTATAGACGAATTGGGACGAATCCTTACTCCATAACAAAAGGCCGGATGGATGCCCGGACAATTTCCCCCGCGAAAAGAAAGCCGACTGCTTGACCCATTCGATGCCCAGACACTGATAAAACCAGCTACAGGACCAACCGAGTCATGCTGCCCTTGATCATTCACACTGATATCCGGCACAATCAGTCTTTCAAACACTATCCTTACCCTATAAGGGCATTCCGCTACATTTTCCGGCGAAGCCATAAAACTTACCCCATTGCTACGAGGTGATTCTTGCCGCGCTATGCCAGTAAAAGGGTTAAAATCGAAAAACGCACTCACGTGATATAAATACGAGTCTCCACAAGGAGGTAAGGTAATTCCTCCTCCACCGCGATATGGCTCTAACAGGATATCCGTCGTATCCGGGCCGACTATCCGGCGAGTACCATTCATATAGATAAAAAATCCATCAAGTTGATTGCGATCTCCATCCCAACGCCATGTAAGGTGTCTTCCATCTGCTCTATTAACAATCGAAAGCACAGGAGCAGGAAACGGTATGCCAGAACAAGTGGGAGAGCAAACTCGATATTCAATCAAAAACATACTAGATGGATCAGGACGATTGGTTGAAATGGCATAACGGCGGACTCCATTCCACTCATCCTGAGCGTGTGAAATGTTTACCTCTCCTAAGTCAAAATAAGCTGCCTCTTCTCCTTCGTCACTACGATAAAAGTTATATGCACTGCACTCCACATGAGCAGTTAAAGCTTGTCCTTCGGACACCGTAACTGACCGGCTGTTTGCTCCACCTAAGTAATCCTCTAAATTATAACGAGCTCCTCCTTCCATGCTGAAGAAATCATCTCCGACCGGAACGCGCTCCAAACCGCTATCCATAAGCTGATAGTAGCAATACACTCCATCAAAAGGTCTTCCGCCGCGGTGAGCATAAAACGAAATAACATCTATCTCGACAGGTGTTCCTTCAGGAGACGGTTCAAGGATCTCATCCAAACCAAGATCGCCTCCTACCGCCCCCTCTCGTTCCATATCCTCTTCTTCAACGAGCGGTTCATCCTGCGGTATAGGTGCCCCATCTTCTCCAGCCACTTCTCGCCCCCCACTATCATCAGCTGCCTCTTCGCTGCCTTCTTCTATGTTTGGCAAGCATCCATTTTCTTCTGCTGAACCTGCCTGTTCTGGACAAGCATCTTCATCTCCTATAAGACCATCTCCATCCGGGTCAGGACAGCCGCGTGCTTGCAGCGAGCCTGCCTCATTTGGACATGCATCAGCACTATCCTCCAATCCATCCCCATCTGTGTCTCCAGCATTCGGCGAAGGACAACCCTCGGCTAAGGCACTAGGTTCACTCGGGCATTCATCTTCGCTGTCCTGAATTCCATCATTATCTGCATCATTTGCCTCATAGGCTTCAACTTGCACCATCGCCACAGTACGCCTGCCCTGCGTGTTTACCGCTCTTAACGTTAATGCATGTGTTCCGCTGCTCATTGGTTGCCAGGCGGTTAACAAAGGGATCATTGTCTCGCCTTCCTCATCCTGGCTCTCTTTTACCAAATGAAGCCGTCCATCAATCCAAAATTCAATCCGCTGGAGACGCGTTTGATCGCGAGCGAAAGCGTCCACAAATAATTCTCTCCCTACTTCCACCCGTTCTCCCGAATGAGGACGATTGAACACCACTACTGGTCTTGCAGGAGATCTTGGCGGCAAGAACATTACTAAAGCAGCAAGTAAAGCCCCTACTACGCCAAGGATGATTATTCCCCCTAAAGCAATAGCTACTCCCCACCACAAACAAGAGCGTTTTCGCGGTGCTTCACGTTTTTGGTGATAGACCGCATTAGGCTGATTTGCTTGGTCTGTCATATTCACTACCTCCTACTATCTCTTAAGGCAGCTGCACGTTAAAGGAAGACCATGCTGACCAGTCAGAGTAATTGCCCGCCCCATCTTGAGCACGCACTCGCCAGCGATACTTGCTGCCGCATTCAACACTTACTGTCAGTTGTTTTCCTTTTATGGATTCATACCTCGCTGCAGATTGCCATTTCTTTTGTATCAGCACTTCAAGCTCCACGTCATATCCGGCAATACCGCTAGCATCAGAAACTGGAACCCATACTAAGTTCTGAGACTGACGGCACTCCAAACTTGCTCCATTTGCCGGCACAGCTGGCTGAGGAGCAGGCGGCGGAGTAGTATCTTCGCCACTAGGCTGCTGTGGTTCTATTTCAGGTTCTTCCGGTTGAGGTACTGGGGTAGTTGGAAGCGGCGGAACCGGGCCAATCGGAATGCGGCATTGGTCTGTGCTCAAGGACAACAAACTTGCTGAAATCCAACATGAACGACCGGCTGCCCCTTCTACAAGATACCACGTGTTGTCTGGGTTGCGTCCAATTACTGTTGCAGCATTGCCGGCAGATAAACCACCGACAACATCATAGGCTTTGCTAGGCCCAGCTCGGCACTTTGCATCTTGAAGTGCCACAGCTTGCGGCGGACAGACTATTTGGGTTGTTGGGGTCAAACTCGGTTCTATTGTCCCTGTAATCTCAGGACTGGCGGTTGCAGCAGCAAGCGGAGCTTCTCCAACACATTCTATCGTCTTTACCACTGAATTGTTATTTTCATCTGTTTCAGCAATGGTATTAGCGGCGTCCAGCACAATTCCAATTGTTGCTGTGGTAGTAAAAGAAAAATTGAAATCCACTACAGTTTCACTTTGAGGCTGAAGGCCAGCGGCAATATCTCGAGATTGATTTAAAACTCCGTTGTAATACAATTGCGCTTGAAAATCTCTATCGGTTGCAGCATCACCGCGATTGCGAGCAACCACAACAAGTTGGCATATCGGGTATTCACCTTTGTATCCACTTACAAGAGGCTCAACTTTTTCTAAAGCTATATCAATTGAACCAACTTGCTGTTGTGGCTTCATACCTTTTACTTCAACTCGCACCAATGCCGGCGGGCTTGGGTTTCCCGCCGTATCATAAGCAATAAGCTCTAACGAATAAGAACCGGCATCAGGAGGATTCCATACATGCTTCATCTTGACCGAGCTTGCATTCTCTCCTGACGGACGACCACGTTGCATTTCTACCCCATTCACTAAAAGAACCACTTCACCCACCCCACGGCGAGCATAGGCATGAGATAATATCTCTAATTGCGTATGGGGTGGCAGGGTTAAACCATCGCGCGGGTAATCAATCCATACTCTTGGCTGATTTTCCACTCTAAAGCAAGCATTTAAAGCAATCATGACAACCAACAGCATGCAGGGCACAATTAATCTCCCTAAAGGCCGCAAGTTTAACATAACAGACTCTCCCTTCTTAAACCTTTTCAGCCTCACATCGGTTTGAGTCATGAGGTTCTCTTTGACGTCGAAAGACGTATTATTATGTTGGCGATGTATTTACAAAGGGAAACAATGAGGAACTAAGTTCACAATGCCAATTCTTTGTTACTAAACGTTATTCCTTTATCGTCCTTCAACTCTCGCTTTCGCTGAAATGTGAGTCAAAGCTAATTTGTTTAGTGTTGTATTGGCAATAAATTAATTCATCTATATTATTGGATAATGACTATCAGCTAGTATAACTCTACCAAGGGGCAAATCATGGGAAATATCCCTTTTATAGATAATTATAGAAAAAAACAAAACAAGAGTCAAGAGATTTTGCTTTTGAAGAGTTGATGAGGTCTTTCTCTAAGATATTTTCACGGGTGAAAATCCTGTTCCTCATCACCTAAATTGAGGTCCTCAAAGAGAGCCTTTGTTTCTTGTTCTAGCTTATCGGTATCACTCTTTTCATCATCTTTTATCGAATCTTGTTCCAGCACCATTTGTCTCAGTTGTTCATTGGTGAGATACCCAACATCAACATGCAAAATTGATTTAAGAAAAAGCAGTTGTTTAACCAAGTTTGCCATCGCCGGAGCTTTCATCGGCTGAGTTAATTCAACCATTAACAGCGAAGTCTCTCCTTCAGCCGGCACAACATTCGCTTTTTTCACCTTTACCCCAAGCCGGCTCAATGCCGTTAGAACTTTTCCTACTGCTCGGTTGGCATCTTTGAGGTGAATGTTCAAATACTTTTCTCTTCCCCGCTGAGTCAAGCGCTCCTCCACCCACTCCAACACAACCAAGGTAAACAGCACCAGCATAGTGAAAAAAATGGCTTGCATTCCCAAGCCTGCACCGACTGCAATCCCAATTCCCGCACAGCCCCATATACTGGCTGCAGTAGTTACTCCTTGCACAATAGCCCCATGACGCAGGATAGCTCCTGCGCCCAAAAATCCAATGCCTGAAACCACATAACTCGCAACCCGCATCGGGTCGCGCATACTACTGCTTTCTGGCAGGGCATAGATGCCTGCCATTGTCATCAGACAGGCACCTAACCCAACTAAAATATGCGGCCTAAATCCTGTCGCACTTTCATGCCCCGATCGCTCCAATCCAATTAAGCCGCACAGAATCAGTGTTAGCACCAGACGCGCCGCAAGGATCCAGTCAAAATACCCTGTAACCGGCATCAGCCCCTGGATTACTTGTTCCCACAGGTTTGCTAAATCCCGTAATAACATATTCAAGAACCATTCAATGTTCATTCAGCCAACCTAATTTTCTGCTATCTCCCATAGTTCAACGTTGCTCAGCTTCACCCGGATTTCGGGACCGGCTTTTGAATCGCTCCAACCTATAAAGGCTAACTTGCCCTTTTCAAATAAACTAGAAGATGTCATGGCAGGATCATAGGCACTGGCAACATATTTATTGTCAAGATACACATATACTTGCCCTTGATTTACAACAATATCCACATGAACATCGCCTGCAGAAGCACCCAAATTTCCATACTTTTCGATATCTAAAGCAGTCCATTGAGATTTTTCAGGTTTATATTCATTATACCTTCCAATATACACTATTTTACTAAAATATAGTTGCACATGATATAAATATTTGTCATCAGTGTTATGAAACTCAACACCAAAAGAAGCTTTGCTCATATCAGCTTTAGGGCTAGCCAATTCCCATGTTGCATCCATACGCAAAACAAAATCTTTAGGAGAAAACCCGCTTTCTTTTCTGGAAAATTCATGGATTTTATCAGCAGTCATTTCAACATCAGCAAGTTTTTTATAATTTCCCTTTTCTGCACCTGCGTTAAGTCTCTTCTGCTTTTGCAGCTTTTTAACAAATTCCACCATTCGCTTTTCACCCTCTTGAGCCGCCACAGTTTTCGTTATCACTGGCGCCATTGAAATGCCACCCTTCCTCTCCGCCTCCACCGCCTCAATTGGTTTTGGGCCAGCAAAGACAAACGCACTGATCACAAAGACAAGCAGCATGATAAATATTCGGTTACCATTTTTCATCTAACCCTCTCATTTTATCGCTGTGTATGATTGCCATTAACCATTGGTCCATTCAGCTCGCAGCTGCATAAGCTGTAGCCTGAATGTATCCATTCTGTTGATGATGGCTTGCTCGGCTCAATCCAAGCTTTTCATTTCCCATAATTCGATATTTGACATTTTTACCCACGTTCCAAAACCAGCATTGGTGCCAGAAACAACAGTAAACGCCAACTTCCCTTCTCCAAAAATTGGATGTGTTTTCATAGGGTGATCATAGGCACTGATTGCCAGTTTATTGTTGAGGTAAACATACACTCGGTCTTGATTAACAACAAGATCTAAATGAGTTTGTCCTTTAGGAGTTTCTGGTTTTCCGTAATACTTTTCTGCCAATAAAACCCACCTTTTACCAAGGTAATTTTCTGCTAACAAATTCATACGCCAAACTTTTATATTTCCATCCAGCAATACCTGAACTAAGTAAAAAAAATTTTGGTCCTCACTCTCATGAAACACGATGCCAAAACCGGAATCTTTCCAATTTGCTGTTGTGCTAGCTGATTCCCATTCCACATCCGCTCTCAGGATAAAATTTTTAGGAGCGTAATCTGTGGTGTACCAAAAAATGTATTGTAGCCTCGCCTCACTTCTTTCAAAATCCTCCAACTCATAAAAAGTTCCATTTTCTGCATCGCTGCCTAGTTTTTTGTCTTTTTGCAGCTTTTTAATAGACGCCAGCATCCCTTCCTTTCCAGAGGCGGGTTTAGCCGTGGGAGAAGCTTTCGTCGCCGCCGCCAATGAGTTTGACGCGCTATTCTCTCCTTTGCCTTGGGTTTTCATTGGTGCTGCCATCAACCAAAAACCGGCCCACAAGAGCAAGCTGCAGCCTATAATGACAAAGAGCTTTTGTTTTCCTTTCATCGTTAACCTCCTATCTAAATTAAAATAATATTACTCATGACTGCCATCCCAACATCCTGAATGGCAGTACTACCGAACACTTGATTGGAGTTTGATTATTCCTACTAGGTAGAATACAACTATGGGGCTTATTGTTCGAAATTCGTAACGATGCGCCTTGTTCTAAAGCTTTGTTTAAGGTGGAGGTTTTGTTGTTGTCGCAGGAGGAGTAACGATGGGTTTAACAGTTGGCAAAGCCTCAACATCACCTTGATAGCCCGTGTAATACGTGATCACTTCCGCAAATGCCCATCCTTCTTCACCATTGGAAAGCATAATATACAGCCAATCACCTTCGCGATTGCGCCCAATGACATTAAAACGAGTCTCATTGCGAATCTCTCCGATGACAGGATATTCTCGTCCTGGTCCTTCCCGCACATAAATGAGATAGGGCTGTGTTGGCTGTATCTCTACAGTTGGAGAGACAATCTCTTCCTGTATTCCTGAAGGCGTTGGGGATGGGGTGCTCTCTTCTAATCCTTCTTGAGGGGTCAGTGAACCACTAATGCGCTGCATAATTCCAGTCAAGAGTGGCTGCACTGTTGGTGCATTTATTGGTGTTCCCGCGCCGGGTGTAATCCGCTGACAGCCCCTTACACTGAAGACAGCCATTACAAGCAATAGCAGCCCAAAGCCTAAACCGGCCCAAATTCCTATTCTTTGCCAGCGATTTTTGTTCTTTTGCTTAGCTTCCATAATGCTAAGCAGGGCTTCTTTGAATTCTTCAATATTTTGAAAACGCAGGTTTCTATCAAGCTGCATGGCTTTTTCAATCACCATGCTTAACGCCGGCGATACTTTAGGGTTCAACGAGCGCACTGAGGGCAACTTTGGGGCAGTTGCAGTTAACAAGTCCACACTATCCGGCGGTCTTTGACCTGTCAAAAGGGTGTAGAGAGTTGCCCCAAGTGCATAAACATCCGAACGGGCATCTGTTCTTCCTTGCCCATATTGTTCGGGGGGTGAATAGCCGGGCGAAAGAGCTTTTGCTCCAGAAGTTGTGTGCAATTGAGGGTCATAAATTTTAGCAATTCCAAAGTCAACTAAATAGGCTTTTCCTTGCGGGGTAATGCGGATATTTGCCGGCTTAAGGTCGCGATGAATAATTGGTTGGGGTAATGAGTGCAAATAGGAAAGCGCATCGCAAACTTGAATGATCCAAGGCAGTACTTGCTCTTCGGGCAACGGTTCAAAGGACTTTTCCACCATCTCCCTTAAATCTTCACCCTCAATAAAGTCCATCACTAGGTACTGCCCCTGACCGGGGATGCTGAAGTGATCGGTAACTCGCGGCAAATTCGGATGGCTTAAATTGGCAAGCAGAGAAGCTTCGCGACTAAATTGGCGCACCGCTTCAAGAGAAACATCGGTATTTTCTTTAACCGCACAAGGGCGATTGAGGTTTAAATCCCAGGCTCGATACACAGCGCCAAAACCCCCTTGCCCTAACAAGCGCACAATGCGATAACGGCGGTTAAGCAAAGTGCCGGTTGCTAAAGGTGGTTTTTGCGCCATAGCTCATCCGCCTCTTCTGATCCTTAAATCTCCTGCCGTCCCTGCAAGGCTCGCAGCAGGGTGGTCTGATCTGCATACTCCAAATCTCCGCCCATAGGCAAGCCGCGTGCCAAACGAGTAACCCTTACGTTGCAACTCGCCAATTGCTGGCTGAGATACATGGCTGTAGCATCTCCCTCCAAACTCGGGTTAGTCGCCAAGATCACTTCTTTAATTTGCTCACTGCCGTGTACTCGCTGCAGCAATTCTTTTATTCGTAAGTCATCCGGCCCCACGCCCTCAATCGGAGAAAGGACACCCTGGAGAACGTGGTACAATCCACGGTAGCCGCCTACTCGTTCTAATGCGATAACATCTAGCGCGTCTTCAACAACACAGATCATCTCGCGCTCGCGGCTCGGATCACTGCAAATCTCACACAGCTCCCTCCCGGCTGCAGTGATATGAAAACAATTTTTGCATTGAGTTGTGCCCTCCTTAAGGGCTTTCAGCGCATCCGCTAACTCTAGCGATAGAGAATCTGGCGCGTGAAGCAGAAAAAAAGTTAACCGCGAAGCTGTTTTAGGCCCAATCCCCGGCAGCTTGGAAAACGCATCCACCAAGTTTTGGACTGGCTGTGGCAGCAAGAGCATTGTTGCCCTCCACTAGAACAGCCCCGGCAAACCACCAAGCCCGGCTGTAAGGGGACCTAATCGTTCGGCAGTTAAAGCTTTTGCTTTCTCTTGAGCTTGCTGAAAGGCAGCCAAAATTAAGTCCTGCAGCATTTCTACATCGCCTTCTTCAAACACGCTGGGACTAATTTCAACCGATTTGCACACTTGGCTTCCCGTCATGGTTACCTTTACAGCTCCACCGCCAACAGTAGCAGTTACAAGTTCTTCTTCAAGACTTTGCTGGGCTTCGTTCAGTTGCTTCTGCAACTGCTGTATCATACCCATGGGATCACCAAAGCCGCCCCCCCTTTGAAATCCGCCCTTATATCCTTTTGCCATACTGCTGCGTCCTTTCTCTTCTCACGCTATTGTTCTTCAATAACCTCTCCAATTTTACCACCATATTCATTAACCGCTACAGCAATCATACCATCCGGCTCAACATCTTCGGGAAGCTGAGCCACCTGTTCACCAAGCACTACACAATGCAGCTTTAGTTCCTGTTGAATCACTTCTTTAATTGCGCGCCGAGCAATAGCCAGATGATCATCACTTTCAATTTTCGCTCTAATAAACTCACTGAGACAATCTATTGTTAATGCTCCATCCCGCATTCCAACCAGTTTGACAGAATTCAGCAAAGCTTGAGTCTGCGGGTTCATCTTGCGGGCAGCTGCAAGAATAGCCCGCCATTGTTGGCGTACCTTATCAAAAAGCGGCTTTTCCTCAAGCGGAGTAAAATCCTTTGCAGGTGTAGGTGGAGCAGTTTTTAAGGCAACGGTTGGGTGTTTTTCTCTTCCTTCAGCAGACAGCACACTGCCGGCCGGCTGACTGACTGATGGTGCAGGTTTTGCAGCTTGAGAAGCAACCCCGGCGTCTTCAGCTATAGGGCTTTTCTTCTCCTCAATCAGCATGCACTCAACATAAGACATTTCAAGCGGCAAAGAAGGCAGCCAGAGATTGCGCCTTTCATTATCTTCTTGGTTCACCGCTTTTATATACCCCAATAAAGTGGGAATAGTAAATGCTTGAGCATATTTCTGAATTTCCTTAAGGACTTCCGGACTGACATCCAGAGTTATGGCATCACCCATTTTCACTAACAACACCATGCGCAGAAAATCTATCCATTGACGAGCGAACTGCTTGGGGTCCACACCGCGCTCCAAAGCCTGTTGAATAACTGCTATACCCTTTGCATATTCTCTAGTCCTCAATGTTTCCAGCAAGGTGATAATGTCTTGACTAGTGGTAGTTCCCAAGACCGAATGCACCAACGACAGATCAATCTCTTCAGCCCCACTAGCTATTTGATCTAAAAGAGAAATGGCATCCCGCAAACAACCACTGGATTGGCGCGCAATAAGCTGCAAAGCAGCGGGTTCCACTTTCAAGCCCTCTTCCTTACTTTTCAAGCTCAAATAATTCACCATTTCATTCAGGGGAATTCTGCGAAATTCATGCCGTTGACAACGTGAAAGCACAGTAGCGGGCACTTTATGCACGTCTGTAGTCGCCAAAATAAAGAGCGCATGGGCAGGCGGCTCTTCAAGCGTTTTCAGCAATGCATTGAAAGCCGCCGTGGAAAGCATATGCACCTCATCAATGATATATACCTTATACCTTCCTTGACTTGGAGCAAAATGGATTTTATCCCGCAGCGCGCGAACATCATCAACGCTGGTGTTTGAAGCTGCATCAATTTCAATTAAATCCCAAAAGCGACCTTCTTGGAGGGCAATACAGGGCTCGCATGTATCACATGGTCGTTGTGCTAAGTCTTTATGCAAGCAATTAACTGCTTTAGCCAGCAAGCGGGCAGTAGTTGTCTTGCCGGTGCCGCGTGGACCAGCAAACAAATAGGCATGCGCTACTTTTTCAGCCGCCACCGCATTGCGTAGAGTCTGCACAATGTGTTGCTGACCAACCACATCTTCCCAACGGCGAGGACGCCATTTCCTATATAACGCTAAAGCCATCGTGTATTTCCTTACTTTTGTATTTATTTCAACCAGTTAAGGAACCACATAACTTGCTTGTTCGCGGTTTTCAGCATCTAACAACTTTACTACAGAACCACTTTGCCAAACAGCTTGATCTCTTCCCCAATATAAGGCAATGACAGTATCTGATCCTTTCATTGTATAGACATCCACCGCCCCTCCTTTGTGCAAGGTTAACTGGGGAAAAGTATAGACCAAATCACCTTTGCTCACTAAGCGCCAATTTGCAAGCGATAATTCTGCGCCATTGCCGGTATGCTTAATCCTTACCTTTTCATTAGCCAAATCTCCTGCACCGATGACTGCTTCAATCACAACTGTCGAAGTTGGTGCAGTTGCTGCCAACGCCGGCGCTGTTTGAGAGGTACGTGCTGTTGGCTGCTCAGCAGCAACTTTTGCTGACGTTACCGCTTGGGTCATTTTCGCATTAGGTGAAGCCAGCGTAGGAAGCACGATTGTGGGTTGGTTTTCTTCTTGAGAAGAGAAGAAGGCGCGAGTAAAGCTGAGATCCGAAAGGTGCATTTTTTCCCAAAACATCAGCACCGCAAAAGTGGTAGCAGCCGAGACCACAATATTGAGCAGAAGATAATAGAACAATCGTTTCCATTCAGACATATACTTTTTATCCTGCTGGTGAGGAGCGCGCTATCCGCGAGTATAAGGAAGGTCGCAGCGGGCGATGACGGCGGGAAGGACTTCGTTTGCGCCGCGGTAGTAGAGCATAAGGTTTTACTTCCGGTGCTGTTAAGGCAACCCGCAGCACTTCGTCAATGTGCTCTACTTTAATAATCTGCAGCTCATTGCGCACCTTTTTCGATATATCTATCAAGTCTTTTTCATTGCGTTTGGGAATGATCACAACTTTCAACCCAGCGCGATGAGCAGCTAAGATTTTATCACGTATCCCTCCAACTGGCAACACATGCCCCCTTAAAGTGATCTCACCAGTCATGCCTACTTCTTTGCGGCACTTGCGCTGTGTATAAGCCGAAACCAATGCTGTAGCAATAGTAATACCGGCACTTGGACCATCTTTAGGAATAGCCCCTTCCGGCACGTGAATATGTACATCCATATTCTCAAATACTTGTGGATCTATATTGAGCATTGCTGCCCGTGATTTTAGATAGGACATGGCAGCCTGAGCGGATTCTTGCATTACATCCCCAATTTGGCCAGTAATCTGCAGGTTTCCTTTGCCCTCCATCAGCAATACTTCTACCGGCATAATCTCCCCTCCATTTGGCGACCAAGCTAACGCAGTTGCCACGCCGACTTCATCTTGCCTTTCAGCGTCTAAATCAAAAAATTGCGGAGGTCCAAGAAAACGCTCAATAATGGAGTGAGTGATGTGATGCGGAAAAGCCTTTCCTCCAGCTTTCAGCCGGGCAACTTTGCGGCATATACGCCCAATTTCCCTTTCCAAATTGCGAACTCCTGCTTCATAAGTATATTCGCGGATCACCTTCTGCAGCGACTTCGCCGAAAATTGGATACTTTTCTCATCCAGCCCGCTTTCTTCCAACTGACGCGGGATCAAAAATCTTTTTGCAATTTGAATTTTTTCCTCTTCGGTATAACCAGGGAATTCAATAATCTCCATTCGATCAAGCAAAGCCGGGGGAATGGTATCTTGGATATTTGCCGTTGTAATAAACATCACCTGCGAAAGGTCAAAAGAGAGCTCTAAGTAATGGTCTGAAAAGGTAGAATTTTGCTCTGGATCCAGCACTTCCAATAAAGCCGAAGCAGGATCACCGCGATAGTCTTGGCCCATTTTATCAATCTCATCCAGCATGAAAAGTGGATTCTTGGTTTGGGCGCGCCGAATGGTTTGCAAAATGCGGCCCGGCATAGCGCCAATATAGGTGCGCCGATGGCCGCGGATTTCAGCTTCATCGCGCACCCCGCCCAAAGAAAGCCTTACAAATTTGCGCCCCAATGCCTCCGCAATCGAACGTCCCAACGAGGTCTTGCCTGTGCCCGGGGGACCTACAAAACATAAGATCGGGTGGCGCATGCGTTTCGGCTTAAGGCTGCGCACAGCAATATATTCTAAGATGCGCTCCTTCACCTTTGGCAGTCCATAATGATATGCCTCAAGCACTTTTTCGGCGTGTTTGATGTCTAAATTATCCTCGGTTACATTGTTCCACGGCAACTCAATTATCCAATCCAAATAGGTTCGGATAACACCCAACTCCGGAGACATAGGAGACATCTGCGCCAAACGGTTGAGCTCTTTTTCTGCTGCAGCTTTAACCTCTTCAGGCAAACCAATTGTTTCAATTTTTTGGCGCAATTCATCAATATCTTGTTCCCAAATATCATCATCGCCCAATTCGGTTTGTATCGCGCGCATCTGTTCTCGCAAATACATCTCGCGTTGAGAGCGATCCACCTCACTTGCAACCCTAGCCTGAATTTCCCCTTCAAGCTTTAGAACATCTATCTCTTTAGCCAAAAGTGAAATGACGCGCTGCAAACGGGCTAATGGATCAGCCATCATCAGCAGCTCATGACGCGTTTCTAAAGACAGCGGCAAAGTTGAGATGATCATATCCGCCAGCCAGCTTGGCTCATCAATTTGGCTGGCATAATGAAAGGCTTCGTCCGGTACGTTAGGATTAAGGTCAACACACTGCTTAAACAGATCCACCGCGGTACGCATTGCTGCTTCCACTTCGCGATTAATTTCCACAGTTTCTGAAAGCGGTCGCGCCTTAGCGTACCAGCCGCGCCTATCGCGGCGCAAACGCACCACTTCAACCCTTTGCCGCGCTTGCAGCAACACAGCATACGCCTCATCCGGCACTTGAATAGTCCGCCCAACAGCTGCTTCAACCCCAATCGGCAGAAAATCATCTGCCGTTAATTCTTCTTTTTCAGGGTCTTTCAGCATGAGAGCAATAATTGTACGTTCCCGCTTCTGAGCAATTTCTATGGAATGCCATAATTCAGTATCCTCCTCTTCTAAGAAAAGAGGCAATACCATCTGAGGGAAAAGTACCATCTCCCTTAAGGGAAGCACGGGGCAATCAATCAAACCTTCCTTATCGAGAGTTGCGCTTGGTACGGCATAGAGTTCATCTGCGTGCTGGTAGATGACATCCGTAAAATGTTCTGCAGTATATGCTTCAGTGTCATTATCTAAGAGGTAATGTATTCGTCTTTCTCGGTTCTTCTTTTCAGCCATTTGCACCTCCTTGCAGCCATACTTGACGCACACCAGCTGCCAAGAACACACTGCCGCTTGCCAGTACGACCGCTTCTCCGGCAGCAATGCGCAGTGCTTCGTTCAGAGCACTTTCAAGCGGCAAGATTGCTTTAGCCGGTCTCCCGAAACGATGGGCATACTCCACTATCCGATCGGGATTCAACGCCCGCGGATGGGTTGAACTTGTTGCAACCACTTGGCGCACTCGAGGCATTAACTCAGCAAACATCCCTTCAATATCCTTATCTTCCGAAACTCCAAAGAGCAATACCACCGGCAAGCCGGGAAAATAATCTCCAATTGCTCGGCTTAGCTTGGCTGCCGAATCGCGGTTATGGGCTGCATCAATCACTAGCGGCGGGTTGCGCTGCAGAATCTCAAAGCGGGCTTGCCACTGTGTTTTCGAAAAACCCTCTTGAATTGCAGCTTCATTAATAGGCAAAGAACGCTCCCGGAAGACTTGCAGGGCTGCATACGCTGTCGCCGCATTTTGCACTTGATGATAACCCAATAATGATAGCTGCAGACGAGTAGGTTGCCATACTTTGCTGCCGCCCGATTCTATAAACTCATTGACCAACTCTTGTTCTCGAGCTGACCAAACAAACATGCTTTGGCTATCCATTGAATGAGTTTGGGGGGCATACAGCCAATCATTCCCCACTTGAATAAGCGGTGCGTTCCGCTCAGCTGCAATCTTGGTTATCACCCGCCGCGCTTCTTCCATCTGAGGCGCTAAGACCAACGGAACCCCTTCTTTGATTATTCCCGCTTTTTCAGCGGCTATTTTTGCCAGCGTATCCCCTAAAATTTCAGCATGGTCGTATGAGATGGAGGTAATCACGGATACCACCGGGCGTATCACATTTGTCGCATCCAAACGACCACCCAGACCAACCTCAATGACTGCCACATCCACTTTCTTCTGCGCAAAAACGCTGTAAGCCATGGCGGTGGTGATCTCAAAGGTGGTCAGCTGAGGTATCGTTTCAATAATATGCTTATGTTCTTCAACCCAACGCACAAAATCGGTTTTGGATATTTCCTCAAAGTTTATCCGTATGCGTTCCGTGTAATTGATGAGGTGAGGAGAAGTATAAAGCCCAACCCGGTAGCCTGCCGCCTGCAAAGCTGCCGCACAAAATGCTGCTACCGAGCCCTTGCCTTTTGTGCCGGCAATATGGATAGTTGGATAGGCTTGGTGCGGTTCTCCCAAGGCTCTTAACAGCGTACGCATGCGCCCCAAATCAAACCTTTCCGGCGCCATCCGAAAAACGCGCTGCAAGCTATAATCAATATAACTGTATAAATAATCTAATGCTGCTTGATATGAATCCATATTTCTGCCTAGTACGGCGATTGTAACCCCTTGTATTTGGTTCTGCAAGTGATCTTTACCTTATTTTTAGCGAATGTTCTATTATAATATAATATACACACAATTTTAGGTGAATTTTTTAGATGAAGAATTTAGTGTTATATTTTGATTTCATTACCTTATTCAACAGCCTTTTTCTTCTTTTTGCTACTTCTTTTAGCTTCTCCCTCAAAAACCTCGATCGGCATGTCCCTTGGAGAGCCTTTAGCATTGCCAGCCTGTTATTAACCATCTACCACTGGATAAAATTAATCCGCTACACGATAAACCTCCCTCCCGCTATAACCTACCTCCATCCATTGTTTGCTGCTTTAGCTTGCATTAGCTTAATATTTTTCCTAAGCAAAACAGCCCCTGTTCGCTGGCAAGAAAAAATCACTCCGCCATTATTTTACTCTCTAGGCATTTTGATTCTGTTGGCTTTTCTCTCGAGCTTTCAATCCTTTCTTCATGCATTGAGCATTCTCAATAATGCACTATCATTCTCTATAACCATTATTCTGCACCTGTTGCTGTTTTTCTGTCTTATTATTATCGTCATGAATATGATTGTGAACTATCGCGAAAACATCTTGCCTGCTTACCGAATTAGTTACTTTAAGCATCGGTTGCCCTATTACATGAGCGGTTTTGCAATCCTTACTATAATTCTTCTGCTTACCATCGTGATTGCTTCACAATTTGGTTATTCGATACTTTCACAAGTTGAGCGTCTCTTCGTTTTAAGTATAACTTTCATTGCTTGCAGTCTGGTTATTTTTTACTATCTGCTCTTATTTGAACAAGAACGTTCTAATTATCAAGCAGCTCAATTGCGCAAACTTCAAAACTTTCTACGATTGTTCTATCAGCAAACCTACACAAATCTTCCTGAAGCCTTTGAAGATATTGCACAAACCATTTGCTCGCTTTTTGGCACAGACCAAGTGAGCATTTGGCGCATCAGTGAAGACCAGCAAAAACTGCTGTGCTATGAGCACTATACGCGCAGCACCAACAATCATCAACACGAAAAGGAATGCTCATTACACGCAATTGTTCCTATTATGCCTTCACTAAAGGAAGAGCCGTTGGAATCCTTCTTTCCGCCTCGTGAAAAGCCCGATCAGAATAATTGGTGGGTATGTCCATGCAGCATCAATACACTGGAACCTTTTTCTGCCCTCTCTGTTCAAATTTACTGCAAAGAAGCCACACCTGGTATTTTGCGAATCGATCGTTTTGGCACCCATCGTGTTTGGAGCCTTGAAGAAAAATTCTTTGCGGAAGGTGTTGCCGATTACATTGCCTACTTGTGGGAATTGGAAGAAAGAAAGCAAATTGAAGAAAAGCTCGCTTATGAAGCTAGTCTGCTGAATGCCTTAATGGAAAACCATCCCGATGCAATTTATTTCAAAGATACCCAATCGCGATTTATTCGCGTGAATAAGGGCTTTCAAAATATTTTGGACATACCGGATCCCGACCAAATCATCGGCAAGACAGATTTTGATATCCAGCCTACTCATCTAGCTGAGATTTTTTACTCCGAAGAGCAAGAACTTATCTTTCACCAAAGGAAAACCATCATCAATCGGATTGAATACAACCCTAAGAAAAATGGCGAGCCGCGTTGGCTTTCTGCTTCCAAAGCTCCTTTCTATAATAACAAGGGGGAAATTATTGGTCTTGTTGGCATTTCGAGGGATATCACCCATCACGTTTTGCTCGAAAATCAACTGCGCAAACTGAATCAAGCCGTTGAACAAAGCCCAATTTCCATTGTTATCACCAACTTGCAAGGTGATATTGAATATGTCAACCCTAAATTCACTCAAATAACCGGCTACTCTTCTGAAGAAGTTATTGGGCAAAACCCGCGCATCCTAAAATCCGGTGAAACACCCCCTGAAGAGTATAGAGCAATGTGGCAAACTATCAGTTCTGGCAAAGAGTGGCGCGGTGAATTTCACAATAAAAAGAAAAATGGTGAGCTGTATTGGGAACAAGCGTGGATAGCGCCCATTTTCGATAAAGATGGCAACATCACTCACTATATTGCCTTAAAAGAAGATATCACAGAGAAAAAACATTTGGAAGCGGCTTTAGTCTCTTCGCAAAAGCTGGCAACTCTAGGTACTTTAGCTGCCGGCATTGCCCATGAGATCAACAGCCCACTCCAAACCATCTTGGGTATTGCTGAAAGCTTGCTTACCCGCCTTGAAAAAGGCGAATTTGACGCCGAACGCGCAAAAAAATATTTGGATACTGTGCGCCGCAATGGCTGGCGGGTAGCAGATATTATCCGTTCTCTGCTCACTTATGCCCGTACACCAGTCAGTACTTTTCAGCAAGCCGACCTTAACCACATTATTCAAGATACCTTGCTGCTTATCGAGCATCAGCTTCGCAGCTGGTCGAACATTTCTATTGTTTCTTTCCTGGCAGCGAATTTGCCCCCCATTACCTGCGACCGCGATAAAATCTCTCAAATTATCATTAATCTGCTTACCAATGCCCGCGATGCTATGCCAAGCGGAGGTGAAATATACATTCGTACTTTCTATGACGCACAAGGAGGTTGGATTGTACTGGAAGTTAAAGATACTGGCAAAGGCATGCCCGATGAAGTAAAAGAGAAAATATTTGATCCATTCTTTACCACTAAACCAATTGGAGAAGGCACAGGTCTTGGGCTATCTGTTGTTCATGGTATTGTGCGAGCTCATCAAGCAGAAATTAACGTCGAGTCTGAGGTAGGGCGTGGCACAACATTTACTATCCGCTTTCCAGAAAAACCCGATATCTCCACCATGATTCCTGAACCTAAAGGCGAAGAAGATAGCGAATCCACTATTCACGGGAGGTTTGATGATTAGACTTCTGCCCCAGAAACTTCATAGGTTGAACAACCATCCATTCATGGCTATAGTTGTGAATTTATTGGCTATACTGCTGATGAGCACCATAGCTTCTCAGTTTTTCATTGAAAATCCAGCAGCTGCGGCATCCACCACTCCAACCGCAACTGCTTCTTTGCATAACGCTTCAACTGCAACAAAGCCCCCTGCTGCTCGGCAAACAGAAGCTGCTCCCACTGAACCATTTAACAATCTTCTCTCTTTGGAAGAAGTGGTTCAGAAGCTCTACGAGCAGAAACTGCTCAGCACAAATAAAGGCAGCTTTATTTCTCTTCCAAGTGTCGAACAGCAAATAGCTAAACGGGGCTATTTTGCCTGGCAGACAAGTGGCTATAGGCCGCGCAATTTTATTATACGCACCAATGTTACTTGGGATTCTGCCAGTCCCAATGCCGATTGGAATATGAGCGGTATGGGCTTTGTATTTCGTGAAAATAATGGCACAAGTTATTATGCTGCCTTTTTGCTCCTGAATGGCTATGTGGATATCTTTCGCGTTGAAGATAATGGCTCTTCCCTCAAACGGCTAAACTACAAACGTTATGGAAAACTTGATCTCCCACAGGGAAAAGCTTCTTTGATGCTGGTTGTCGAGGAACCGCAGATCCTTTTTTTTGTTAACAATAAGCTCGTCGCAAAAACCAGCGATGAACTGCTGCGCAGTGAAAAATTTCACACTGGCAGGTTGAATTTTGCCCTTGCTTCCGGCAGAAACAAAGATTACGGCCTGCGCGTACACATGGATCAAATTGAGTGCTGGACTATAGGGGATGAAAAATTGCCTACACCTACTCCAACTTCTGCTTTTTACAAACCCAGTCCCACTCCCGATGCTCTCACGGCTCAAGGCATCCAAGCTTTTCAACAGGGCAATTTCGCACAGGCTGTAACACTACTTAACCAAGCCATTGAAGGCAATCTCACTTATTCTTCTGCTGAAGGTTATTTGTATCGCGCCCGCGCCCAAAGCGAACTGGGTAATTTCACCGCCGCCATAAACGACTTTCAACTAGCCATACAAAACGCCCCGACCGACGCTCAGCCCTATTTATACCGCGGATACACCTACCAAAACATGGGTGAAATGGAAAAAGCACTCAACGACTTCTCCAAAGCTATTGAGCTGAATCCCAATGAAGTTTGGGCTTACCGCGCCCGCGCTGCAATCCATGCTGAACAAGGTAATTATCAAAAAGCCCTTGATGATTATGATCAAGTATTGCAGCGGGTTACTGACCACGCCATAGATTACAACAACCGCTGCTGGCTCTATACACAATTAAAGGAATTTCAAAAAGCGCTGGCTGATTGCAATCAAGCTTTATCTCTTTCACCTAAGACAATCGAATTTTTAGACACACGCGCCTCGCTTTACATCGCCATGGGTGAGAAGGAAAAAGCTAAAGCCGATTTAGAAGCCATCCTGCGCCTTAACCCCGATAAAACCATGCGCAGCCGGGTGCAAGAAGCTTTAAAACAGCTAAAATAAAGCATTTCACTTGCAAGCGAGAGCTAAGCCTTCACCCGGCTGCCTTGCTCTAAAGGTTTTCTCAATAACGACAAGCTGCAGTTCCAGCAAGTTATCTGCTTGTCTCCAACATTGCGTCATTTCTTTCTTCTACTGTTATCCCCTTTTCATCAGCATGTTGGATTAACTTTTGCAGCACATTCATTAACAAAGATTGCCAATCATCTCTCTTTTGCCATTCAATCCACAAGGTATTTTTACCCACGCGAACTTCCTTATCAAACGATGGAAAATCGCGTTGAGGCAGTTCTTTTGGCAGTGCAGGAAAACGCAGCGCCAAGAGGTTGCCTTCTGTTGAAATCGAAGCAAGTCCGGCTTTTTCTGTCATCAGCTTGATGCGCAGCTGATAGAATAAGTTAATCACCTCTTGTGGCAAAGGGCCAAAACGATCAGCGAATTCTTCTTCTAAGTTGTCCACTTCACTGAGTTCGCGCAGCTCCGCCAGGCGACGATACAACCCCAAACGCACCGTTTTGTCAGCTATATAATCAATTGGAATACTGATTGACAAAGGCAAATCGACAGCTACGGACAATGGCAAACTAGCACTCCTCTTCACTGCCGCATGACTTGCCTCAGAAGTTTCTTCTTTAACACCATATTGTTTCTTCAGCCTACGCACTGCCTCAGCTAACAAGCGCGTGTACAGATGAAAACCCACTGCCGCGATCTGCCCATGCTGTTGAGTCCCAAGGATTTCACCTGCACCGCGGATCTCCAAATCGCGCATGGCAATCGCATAGCCAGCCCCTAAATGAGTGTATTCCGCTAAGGTTTCCAAACGCTGTCGGGCTTCAAGCGTTGGGGTAATCTTTCGATGGCGGAAAAAATAAGCATAAGCGCGCTGCGAACCCCGCCCAATCCTGCCTCGCAGTTGGTAGAGCTGAGCTAAGCCAAAGGTATCTGCCCGATCCACGATGAGCGTATTGGCATTAGGAATATCAAGCCCCGATTCGATGATGGAAGTCGAAAGCAGCACATCAACCTTTTCATCCTCTTCTTCTGGGTTTGCAAAAGCCTGCATGCGCTTTGAAAGCAAGTGCTCTGCCATTTGCCCATGCGCCACCAGAATTTTCGCTTCGGGAACCAACTTTTTCAAATGCTTGTACATTGCCTCAATGGTTTGCACGCGGTTATGAACAAAGAATGTTTGCCCGCCGCGTTCCATCTCGCGTAAAATGGCTTGACGGACTAGGCGCGGTGAATAAGGTCCTACATGAGTGATCACCGGCAATCTTTCGGCTGGCGGTGTATTGATGATAGAAATGTCTCGCAGTTCTGTCAGTGCCATGTACAAGGTTCGCGGGATAGGTGTAGCAGTCAATGTGAGAACATCCAGCCCCTGACGCATTTTCTTCAGCTTTTCCTTATGTGTAACCCCAAAACGCTGCTCTTCGTCAATAATCAGTAACCCCAAATCCTTAAATTCTACATCCCCAGAAAGCAAGCGATGAGTGCCAATGATAATATCAATTCCTCCTTGTTTCAAGCGCTTTATAATTTCCTGCTGCTCCTGAAGTGTGCGAAAGCGTGAAAGCATTTCAATGGTAACCGGAAATGGCGCAAGGCGTTCACAAAAGGTCTGATAATGCTGCTGTGCCAATACAGTGGTTGGCACCAGCATAGCCACCTGCTTGCCATCCATCACTGCCTTAAAAGCTGCTCTTAAGGCAATTTCTGTTTTTCCATACCCCACATCACCACAGATCAAACGGTCCATAGGCCGTTCACTCTCCATATCGCGCTTCACATCCGCCAACGCCTGCAGCTGATCGGGGGTTTCCGTGTATGGGAAGCTTGCCTCCAGCTCTTGCTGCCAAGGGGTATCTTTTTTAAAAGCATGTCCCTTTATCACTTGACGCAGTGCATAAAGCTGCAGCAATTCCTCAGCTACTTGTTCTACACTCTCTTTCACTCGATGCTTTATGGATTGCCAATCTGCACTGCCAAGACGATGCAAAGAAGGCAACCGTCCATCAACACCCACGTAGCGCATTACCCGATCGGCTTGATAAACAGGGACAAACAATTGATCACCCTGAGCATATTCAATGCATAGGTATTCGTTTTCTATGCCTTCCAAGGTGCGGCGCACCAAGCCGCGATAAACCCCAACACCATAATCCACATGGACTACGTAGTCATCCAAATGCAAATCAGCATAAACGGCTTCGGGGTCCTCTACGGCTGGGCGGGTGCGGCGCCGCGGCTGAGGCGGTTGCCAGCCAAATATTTCTCCATCCGATAATAATATCGTTGATGGCAGCCCCAATTCCGCAGGAGGTTTGAACACCCATCCTTCCGCTAAACTGCCTTGAATGAACTGTGGGCTTTTTCTTTCAAGCTCGGGGTAGAGCTGACGCTGTTCATCCCATAGTTCTTGCAGTCGGCTTGTTTGGCGAGTAACGATGATCACATTCGTTCCGCGTATTATGTCATCTGCAAGTTTTTCCAAGAGCGGCTTTATCCGTCCCCCATAGCGTTCATGCTGCTCAAATAACCCTCTTATTGCCTCTCCAACCACCTCTCCAGCATTATCAGCCTCATTCTCAATGTCAGTACTATATGAAGTTCCCAACACCAGATGTTGAGTCTTCGCCACCAACGGCTGAACTTCATCACGCGGTAAAAATGGCAAGGGGTAATCTTCTGTGATAAGCAGATTCTGGATCGCATCTTCTCGCAGTGCTAGAGCTTGCCGCTCCAGTTCATCCATTGTTTCCCAAATGGCATTTTCATCATCTACAAACAAGAGGGTGTTTGCAGGCAAATAATTCAACAGACAAGCTCCTTGCGGGTAAAGTTTAGGAATATCCATCTCGCACAAGGGGCGTTCTCCAGTCCAAGGTGGCTTTTGAAGGGAGTCCCAAATGAATTCCCTCGCCGGGCTGATCACCACTTGATGAGCTGCCTCCATAGTTCGTTGGGTTGAAGCATCGAACCAGCGCAGGGTGTCAACTTCATCATCAAAAAAATCCAACCGCGCCGGGAATGATTCAGACATAGACCATACGTCAACCAATCCCCCTCGATGGGCAAACTGCCCAATTTCTACCACGGTGTTGACCGGCTGATAGCCCAAGCTTAGCAGTTGGTGCAATAAATCATTAAGCTTAAGGCGCTTACCGCGCTTTAAAGCCAGCGTTGAGCGCACAAAATCACGGCGCGGCATCGTCTTGGTCATCAATGCACGGATTGAGGTAAAAATGATAGGTGGGGGTGTTTCCTGCCTGCTGTCAGCAATCAACGAATCAAAAGCCAATTTTTTCAGCACGGTAATGCGGCTTTGGCGCGTTCCTAAGCCCCAAGGCAAAGGCTCATAGAATAACGCATTTGGCTCTGAAAAGAGCATGCGCTCTGCTTGCGGCAAATACAAACCAAGCTCTTCCATGGCGGAGAGCACCCGCGGCATGCGATCAGCAAGAAACACCACTGGTCTCTGCAGTTCCTGCCATAATGCTGCTAACACAGCCAAGCGCGGTGCGCGCGCCAACCTCAGGTTAGCTAATGAATAGCCCTGCTGAAGAAGATGTTTTAATTGTTGAAAGGCAGGTGTTTGTTTAAATCCTTCTAACTGAATCATAACCTCCTAAAGGTTCAGCCACTGCACCGTTGCACGCGGCATTTCAGCTAGCGAACCTACTCGTTTGGTGCATGATGGCAAAGAGTCCAGAAACTGCTTGCCATACGTTTTTGACAGCACTCGTTTATCAAAGATAATGACCACCCCGCGGTCAGTTTGGGAACGGATCAAACGTCCAAAACCTTGTCGAAACTGTAGGATAGCTTCCGGCAAGTGATATTGATTGAAGGGATCATCAAACGTTTCAGCCCGTGCTTGAATGATGGGTTCTGTCGGCACTCCAAAAGGCAGTTTGGTAATCGCCAACACCGAAAGTGCCTCGCCGGGGACATCTACACCCTCCCAAAAGGAGCGCGTGCCAAGCAGCACCGCTTGCTCGGTTTCGCGAAAAGTATTCAGCAGCGCATGCCGCGAGCTACCCTCACCTTGTTCCAACACCCGAATACCGGCCTTAAGCAGCCAAGGCGTTATGTTTTGTGCAGTAAGCCGCAGCTGATGATATGAAGTGAAAAGAATCAACGTTCTGCCGCCAGTAGCTTTGCATAATTCTACCAATCCCTTATCCAGGGCTTTCTGGTAGCCGGGTTCATTTGGTTCTGGAATGTCATTTACTAAATAGAGCAGCGCTGCATTTTCATAATCAAATGGAGAACCTAATGCCAATTCCTCAGCCTCATAAGCTGCTAAGCGATCCTTGAGATATTCAAACTCTCCTCCGGCGGTTAAGGTTGCTGAGGTTACAATTACGGAAGATTTACTGTACCAAAGATAGCGCTCCATCAGAGAACCAATGCGCAGCGGTGCGCTTTGCAAAGTCAAGCGACTGCCGTTGGGCTGTACTTCTATCCAATACACCTGGTTTGGATCAGGTTCAAACATCAGCTGATGAATCCCTTTAAAGGCTTCTCCTAGCCGGCGACGCAAATCACTTAAGCTGGAAAACAGTTCTTCAATTTCTTCTAATTCTTGAGCAGCTGTCTCAGCCAGCAATTGGATGATTTTATTAATTGTCTCTATAAGTGCTTTAAAAGTCTGTTCGCAGGTTTCCCATGTCATCTCAACTTCCACCCACGCAGGCTGCGAGCGTGTAGCCGCCACAATTCGTTCTTGTTGTGCATATTGCCCTAAATGTTTTCCTTGGCGCTGTTCAAAGAGAAACTGCCCCAACATAACAAAAAATTCATTGTTGCGCTGCAAAAACCTAAATGTTAGATCGCTGCTTTGCTCTACCAAATGGTCAAAAGCCCCATAAATGTCGGGTGCCACCAATCCCTGCAATTTATTCATCATATAACCTAAAAGACCAAATTTGCGCCCGCCCAATTCTTTTATCATCCGTTCAATGTCCTGTTGATTGATTTTAAAACTCAGCGCATTCGTTGTAGCCTCTTCCAAATGATGCCCTTCGTCAATGATCAAATAGTCATATTCCGGCAGAACTCGCTGTGCCAAAGCCACATCCGAAAGTAAGAGCGCATGGTTGACAACAATCAAGTGTGCTCCTTGAGCTAACAAACGCGAGCGGTAAAACGGACAGCCGCCGCCGCTGTGCTTTAAGCAAGCTTCTATGGTGCACCCTTCATCATCGGCAGATATCCGCTGCCATACTTGATTATCTTGCGGACGATTAAAAGAAAGCTCGCTGCGATCGCCGCTGTGGGTATTCAGCAGCCAAACCAGCACTTTAGCTAACATGCGTACCTGATCGGCATTTTCCAACCGTTGGTGCAGCATGCCTCTTAAACGGCGTGGACAAATATAATTTGCTCTACCCTTAAGCACAACTGCTTCTAAATCCAGCCCCAAGGCAGCTTTAATATCCGGAATATCTTTTTCGATCAACTGCTCCTGCAGGTTGATGGTATTGGTTGAAATCACAACTCGTTTTTGGTTTTGCACCGCAAAAAGAGCTGCCGGCACCAGATACGCCAGGGATTTTCCCGTTCCTGTGCCTGCTTCTACCAGCAAATGCCTTTCCTCAGAGATAGCTCGGGCTACTGCTTTCAACATCTCCACCTGCTCGGGGCGGTGTTCAAAAGCAGAAAAATAGCGCGCAAATGTTCCCCCATGCTCCAAGTGGGCTGCAGCTTCTTCGATGTCAAGTGGCAGCGTTTCTTCGCGCGGCTGCAACGGTTTAACCATCGCCGGTCTCAGCTTCTTTTCAAATACCGGCGCGTAGGATAGATCCGATACCTTTCCTTTGAGTTTAGGATTTCTCAATGGCTGCTGCAATGCATGCTGATAAGCCTGCTCAAATGCCCATCTTCCATCCCATTCAACTTGCTTCGCTAAACGATTTATCTCAGCCAGCAGTTCTAACGGCAAAGCCACCGCTTTTTCATACAAATGCACAAAAAGCTGCTGGGTTAAACGCGCATCAACCAAAGCACAATGAGCTCCATGTTCGCGATAAGAGGGTGGCTCCGGTAGTTCCAAAGCTTTTACCAACACATTCAACGCATACCGTTCCACTCCCGGCAAAAGCACCATTGCCATCTCGTATGTATCAATAACTGGGTTGCTTCGCAGCCCGCCAAGCCGGCGCAAAAAGCTTAAATCAAAAGAAATGTTATGCCCGACAATCGGCGCGTTGCCAATAAATTCCAAAAATTCATCATACACTTCATCCAATGTTGGGGCAGACGCTACCATTTCACTGGTAATCCCAGTCATTTGGGTAATTGCCAGCGGTATTGGCCTTTTAGGGTTAACTAAGCTAGTCCACTCATCTTCTATATGATTTTCCTTAAACTTTACCGCACCTAACTCAATAATTACGTCAGTTTCAGCTTTCAATCCCGTTGTTTCAATATCAAGTGCTACAATTGTCTGCATAATTTATCATTAACTAGGTGGAGTTGGGTAAGGAGGCGGTGAACCAATCTCTAAACGCACCCCATTCTTTGGTCCATAAAGCACAAACCACACACCTCCAAAAAGATTTTTACGCTTATCATTCTCATTCCCCAAGGAAGGCAAGTTCTGTTCAAGCCACGCTCGCGCTGCCGCTGCGTCTGAACCGACATAATTTAATTCTGCTAATGCCCTCAGTTTATCCAAAGTTACTTCATCATTTGGATCAGTTTGAAACACTGCCATTATCACGTTATTGACGTCAATCTGCAGGGCGGGCACACTATAAATCTCTGCATAATACCAATTTTTTCTATCCGCAGTTTGAGATTCGCAAACAGTCATCTTCACCCAGTTATCGGTTTCTTCCCGGCACTGTGTAATTCCCTTTGCTGCTAACGCGGCCTTCACTTGATCAACTGTCAAACCGCGCAGCCCCGGCGGTATAGGGGTGGCAGTTAAAGTCTCCGTTGGAGTAAGAGTAAAAGTGTGCGTTGGCTTAGGCGTGAACGTATTGCGGAAAAATGTTGTCGGGTTGGTGGCAACCGGCGAGGGCCAAGCCGTTTCCGTAAAAGCCAGTGTGCTTACTGGCTGCAAGGTTCTTTGGCGAATCACCTGAGTTTGAGTGCTTAGCAACACCTGCGCTGTAGAAAGTTGATTCAGTGCAGCTTGCACCGCTTGAGTTGCCTGAACACCAAGCGCTTTGGCGGTTGCTGCTTGGGCTGGTGGTAAGCTTTCTCCTTGCTCCATGCTATTCACGTAGGGCGTTGCTGAGGCAGCGGCTTCTCCTTCTGATTTCAAAGACCCTATCCCTTCAGCAGTTGCTTCAGCAACCAGCGTCATCGCTTCTTCCAATGACATTTCTTCCTTGACAACCACAATTGTAGGTTTAGAACGATCGGCTTGAAAAAGCAAACAAGCGCTCAGACTAAGCAGCAGGATGGCACTGAATATACCCACTTTGAATGCTTTCATCATATTGTTGGAGAAACCTGTTTTTTGTTTTATCTTCACAGTGCACCTCCCACTAAAAAATCAACATCCTTTAGATTATTATACCAGTAAGGGTCTATTTTTTAAAATGTCATTTTCCCTATTCCGACCAGCCTATGCTATAATACCCCTATTTGACATCAGAAGGAGTAAACTCTTGTTTTTATGATCGTATTCCTTGAAAAATGCGCTTTCCTGGCTGCTTGGTATAAGCACAGAAGCGTTGTACCAACTTTAATGAATTGAGGAGAAAGTTATGACATATCAATGGATAAAAGTCCCATCTCAAGGAAGTAAAATCACTGTCAGTAACGGCAAACTTGTTGTTCCGGCTGAGCCAATCATCCCTTTCATCGAAGGTGATGGCACCGGACGGGATATTTGGCGCGCTTCAGTGCGCGTCTTTGATGCAGCAGTGCACAAGGCTTTTGGCGGAAAGCGAAAAATCCATTGGATGGAAGTATATGCCGGTGAAAAAGCCTTTCAGCTTTGCCAATCGTGGCTGCCAGATGAAACCATCACTGCCTTCCAAGAATACTTAGTGGGTATAAAAGGTCCTCTCACCACCCCGATCGGAGGGGGCATTCGCTCTCTCAATGTTGCTTTGCGCAAACACCTTGACCTATACGTATGCCAACGGCCGGTGCAATATTTTCCCGGCGTACCTTCTCCCGTAAAGCATCCTGAATATGTTAACATGGTCATCTTTCGTGAAAACACTGAAGATATTTACACCGGCATTGAATTTGAAAACGGCAGTGAAGAGAATCTGCGGTTTAAACGGCTATTGCAGGAACATTTCCCTCAAGAATACCAAAAAATACGGTTCCCCGATACTTGCGGAATTGGAATTAAACCTATCTCCAAAGAAGGTACTTACCGCCTTGTGCGGGCTGCCATTCGCTGGGCATTAGAAAACAATCGGCGCAGTGTAACCCTCGTGCACAAGGGCAACATTATGAAGTTTACCGAAGGGGCTTTCCGCAATTGGGGCTATGAACTAGCGGAGACAGAATTTAAAGACCAAGTTTACACTTGGGCACAGTGGGAACGCACCGTGAAAGAAAAAGGCGAAGATGCCGCCAACGCAGAACAAGATGCAGCCCTAAAAGCCGGCAAACTGTTGATTAAGGATGTCATCGCCGATATTGTCTTTCAGCAGACAATCACTCGCGCCCAAGAGTTTGACGTTATTGCTACCATGAACCTAAACGGTGATTATTTATCCGATGCTTTAGCTGCCCAAGTTGGGGGAATTGGTATTGGACCCGGCGGCAACATCAATTATGAAAGCGGGCACGCAGTCTTTGAAGCTACCCATGGCACTGCGCCTAAGTATGCCGACAAGGATATGGTCAACCCTAGCTCGGTGATCCTTTCCGGCGAGATGATGTTCCGCTATATGGGCTGGCATGAAGCTGCCGATTTGATCATTAAGGGCATCAAAGGTGCCATTGCGGCAAAAACAGTTACTTACGATTTTCATCGTCTCATGGAAGGTGCTACAAAAGTCAAATGCTCCGAATTTGGTGATGCCATCATTCAGCATATGGATGATTAACCTCATCACGACAGATGTTCATCACTCTTCAAGAAACAAGTTGTTTTCATCCAGCATAACCTCTGTAATTTCATTCCAAAGGTTATGAGAAGATAGTACCTTGACGCGCAGGTAGTTGTCTGTCAACCCTTCCAGTCTCCAGCCGCGTTCTCCTAAAGAAGCAGAAGCTGCCTGCGCTGAAAACTCATTAAATGCAGAGGTTTTCAGCAAAGCGCTGTTTTTCTCCTTTGAAAGGAGTTCGGCACGTTCCCATAACACTGAACGTACCGTTCCAACAAACCGCTGACGGTAGCGGCGCGCAGATTGCAAAAGCACTGCACGCATAAGTGCATTGCGTTCTTTGCGCACTGAAATAGGCACCGGGTTTGGAAATGCAGCTGCGGGTGTGCCTTTCCTTTCCGAATAGGTGAATACATGTCCACCCGCAAAATTCATTTCTTTCACAAATTCAAGACTTGCAGCAAATTCCTCTTCTGTCTCTCCCGGGAACCCCACCATAATATCCGTCGTGATTGCCAAATCGGAGCACTGCTGCAAAGCATCCTCCATCAGGGCAGCGAATGACTCGCGGCGCGTGCGCCGCCCCATCCGCTTCAATGTCTCATTGCAGCCGGATTGCAGCGGCAAATGCAGATGGCGGCAAATGCGCTTATCCTTCAAAATAGTAAAAAACGATTTATCGAGGTGCCAAGCTTCCAAGGATGACAAACGCAGGCGAGGCGGAGCAGTCTGTTCCATTATTGTCTCAATTAAGGCGCGCAAATGACGTCTGCTCGGCGGCAAATCATGCAGGTCTTTTCCCCACGCCGCCAGCTGTACACCGCTGAGCACCACTTCTTTTGCGCCGCGCCCCAATGCACTGCGCACCTCTTCCACCACTTCTTCCACAGTTCGGCTGCGAACAGGACCGCGAGCAATGCGGGTGATGCAAAATGTGCAGTGATCATCGCAGCCATCCTGTACTTTAATAAATGCTCGCGTGCGGTGTCTCTTGCCGCTTAATCCTTTATAGAGGATAGGAGCGTCTGTCTGCGGCAGAACGAAAACTTTATTTTGCTGATGCAGTTGTGTTAACACTACCTCAGTTAAACGATCTTTTTGGGAATTAAGCACAACTTGCTGCACACCTTCAAAGGCAGAAGCCTCTTCAGCCCGCAGCGAAGCCCAGCAACCGGTGAGAATGATTTGCTTTACGCCGGCCCTCTGCAAGCGGCGCACCTGACTGCGCGAATCGGCATCTGCTTTGGCGGTTACCGTGCATGTATTCAATACAGCCAAATCCGCTTCATCAGGTACAGAAACAAGAACATGCCCAGCAGCGGCAAACTGCTGGGCTATCATTTCAATTTCTGCTTGATTCAGACGGCATCCAACCGTATCTACATACACTCTCATGGCTCACTAGGCAATCGCACAACCAAGTTGTCAAACTTTACATCAATGCCGGGTTTATCAAATGTTTTTACAATAAAACCAATATCACCGCTTTCAATATCTGTATCTTGCACCGAAAGCAGCTGCTTGCCATTGACTGCCATCGAAAGCGTGTTTTGGGCACATACAACCTTGAGATGATTGGTTTCATTCCCCTTTTTAATAGCATCGCTGGCTAACAGCATATCTGATTTTTCGCTCCCTAAAAAGGTTACTCCTTTGCCTTCAAACACCTTGCCGATGCCATAATACCCGGCGCTGCTGATGACAAAGAGGTAAAAATTACCTTCATCTACTTGGCGGCATAATACTCCATATACGCTCTCATCAGGTCCAGCCGTCTTGGTTACATCTACTTCTATTTCTACATCGTTGAAAGCCTTTTGAGCCCCCACAAACGACGTGAACGCCGGTACATTCAAAAACATACGGTAGGCGCCGTCTTCATACCCTAAAACTCCTTGATCAGTATTCACCACCTGCCAGCCGCTTTTCTCATTTGAAAAATCATCTGAATACAATTCTTTTCCAATTATTTTAGAGGCATCGGCAGTCGGTTGTCCCTGACAAGCAGCAAGCATCATCGAAGTGATCAAAAGCATAGATAAAATGCAAAGCAATCGTTTATTTTTCCTCATAGTAAACAGTTTACCCCTTTAATCAAAAATATATCCGGCTTCACCACCTCTACTGCTATACTCCAGATTGATTAGAAGTGGATTGCCATACACCCGATTTTAACTCAATTTTCAGAAGGCTAAGATAAGAATTTGTTAAAAAGTACGATAAGTCTTATTTATAGATCATTAGGCGGGAATAGTAAAGTAAAAGGTTGACCCCTTACCCTCTTGCGATTCAACCCAAATCTTTCCCCCATGTTTTTCAACAATTTTTTTGCAAATTGCCAGCCCCATTCCGCTGCCCGAGTATTCCTCCCGCGAATGCAATCGTTGAAAGAGTTGAAAGATCCGCTCATGATAATCCGGATGAATGCCAATTCCGTTATCTTTGACAGAAAATACCCATTCATTGACATCACCTTGCGCTGCCTCAACCTGTTGTTGATGGGCTGTAACGTAAATCCGCGGCGGTTCACTTGTACGGAACTTTAAGGCATTCGTCAGTAAATTTTGCAGCAAACGTTCCATCTGTATCGGGTTGGCTTTTATCTGCGGCAACGGATCATGGGTAATGACTGCGCCGCTTTCCTCAATCAAATGTGATAGGTCTGAAATCAATTTGTTAAACAAGGCTTCCATATCCACCGATTTATAGGTTATTTCGAGTCTTCCTAAACGAGAGTACTCCAGCAGGTCGTTGATCAACAATTGCATTCTCTGAGCAGCATCCACAACATAATCCATATACTTACGCGAACGCTCATCTATATTAACGTATAGCTGCTTCTGCAGCAATTCGGTGAAACTGCGTATTTTCCGCAGGGGCTCCTGCAAATCATGAGAAGCTACATAAGCAAATTCTTCCAATTCTTGATTAGAGCGGATAAGTTCTTGCGTGCGCTTTTTCAACAAGTCAGCCGCACGGAACTGCTGTATAGCAACAGCATATAGATCCGCCACTCTACCTAACGTATCCTGATCTTGAACTTGATACTCCCGATTAGCATTGGCAACGGCGATGATGCCTAACAATTGATCACCTGCCACAACCGGCACCCCCAGAAAGCGATGAATGGGAACATGGCCATCCGGCACACCCCCAGAACGCGGATCGGCGGCCGGTTGATTAGTTAACAAAGGTGCTTTGTTCTTTGCTACCCATCCCCATAGCCCACCATATTTATCAAATACAAATTGTTTTTGGGGTATATTGCAGGTAGCCCATATTTCTTTGGTTAAAGTTGGTGCGATCATCACTCCTTTTTCTTGGTCAATGTAACTTACAAATCCATAGCAGCTGTCCGTTAGACTGAGGGCTATTTTGAGCACCTCATCAGCTAGAGTATTGATAGAATCTGAGACCAGTATTCCTCCTGCCAACTTTGCCAAGGCTTCATTAACGCGGGATTCATATTCCACTTTTATTTGAGCCTGCTTTAGCAAGCTGATATCTGTTGCAGCACAGCGCAACGCAAATCTTTCTGCTTCCTTACTAAAGTATGGAGAAATTTTCAATTGCAAAAATACTTTCTCACCCAACGATGGCTTCGATGTTGGGTATTGAGAAGAAGCTTCACGTAGGATCACTTCACATGTTTGAGGTTCATTTGTTGCTGCTGCATTGTGCAAAGCTTGGAAAAACACTTGATGAGATTCGTTCGCCAAATAAGACACGAAAGGTTTTGAGATGAGATACCTGCGTTCCCTGCCCAACAACATCGAACCATTTAAATTTATCTCGAGAATAATCCCCTCTGGGTTTAAAGTAAAATAGCTTATCGGTGCAAAATCATACAAATCCGCGTATTTGTTGCGTTCTTCCTCCAACATCTGCCGTGTGGTGCGCAATTCTTCATTTTGCATCTCCAGTTCTATTTGATGAATCTGCAATTCATGCAGCAATACGCGCGCATCCTCGATGGTCTCTACACCTTTTACGTCAATTTCGGATTTGACCTTGCGTTCAGCCAGTTGGCGCAATTCATTCAAATCATCCAAATTGCCTTCCCTCTCCATTTCATTCTCCTTAACACACGTTTTCCTGTATTACTCTTTTCCCTGTTCCTGTCCTACAATCAACACACTGCTTGCCTCAGCAGCCTGAAAAGTTATTAAAGGCTTAAACAACAACGATATTCCTTGACCTTGCAACAATAACTGAGAAGGCTCGCCCCGTAATGCTTGCTGCAAACAGCGGTTAAATGCCTCACGCCCTTCGGCTGGAATCAACTCGATTATTGACTTATTGAATGCAATGCAGTTTGCTATATCTCTCTCTTGCTGACCAGCAAAAAACGTCCTGCAAGCGCTCTTATTGCATATTTGTATCTGCCCTTCGTCATTTACAATCCATAAGGGAAGTTCAAAAGTATCCAATACCGCCAGCAGTTGCTCTTTCAATTCTTTCAATGACTTCTGCGCCTTAAATAACGCCGTTACATCTGTGAAAGTGGAAATCACTTGATATGGACGATCTTCACCTGGGCGGAATTGCGGCATAGAACTGACATAAATCCAATGATGCTGATTATCCTTGGGATTGAAAACACCCATCACAATATCGCGGATATCTTTACCGCTTTGTAAGGCAATCATCGCCGGATGCTCATCGCCAGGAAAGTCAGAGCCATCTTCATGAGTCGCTTGCCAACGCGGATCATACGAGGTGCGCCCCAATATCTCATCTTCAGATAATCCCAGAATCTCCAACGCAGCCGGATTGAAAGAGATGATCTTCCCATCCTGATCTTGGTACACCACACCTTGCGTCATCTCTGAAAACAGCTTGGCATATTTCGCTTCCGATTGCTGCAATTCCTCTTCCACTTTTTTACGATCGGTGATATCCTCAATCATCCATAAGTAACACAGTGGCTGCCTTTCTTTTCCGTAAATGGTGCTGAAAATTGAATAACCCCAAAATTGCTGCCCCTGTTTGTTGGTGTATAATAAATCTCCTTTCCAAATTCCACCACTTATAAAAGCTTTTTGAATTTCTTGTAATAAGGCATGAGCATTCTGTTCATCCGCTTTCACCTTCAACCGGTTGAGCAAAAATTCTTCCCATGACAACCCAAGTACTTCTTTTGGCACATAAGAGGTTATTTCTCTCACTCGCGGGTTAATATACATGATCTTGCCATCTAATTTAATTAATAATTTCAACAAGGGGCTTTGTTCAAGCGCAGCAGAAAGCATCATAGCCTGCTCGTCGCTAGCCTTTAGATCAGTGATATCCACCAGTGAAATTACCACTCCATCCGGTCTCCTATCCAGCGTATAGTAGGGGTGGAATTTTATAAGGTACCAGCGCTTTTGAACACTCTGCACCTCAATCTCTCTCACGGATAAACTCTTAATAACACTTTGAGCCTCGTAAGCAAGATCAATGCCAACGAAGTTATGCGAAATATGTGCCAACGGGCGGCCAATATCCTGCTCCAGTAGATGAATCTCATGCTGCACTGCCGGAGTAAAACGACGAATACGCAGGAAGCGATCAAGGAAGATGGTGCCAACATCTGTACTGCTGAACAGGTTATTTAGATCAGCGTTTAAGTCCATCAATTCCTGGATCTTCGCTTGATATTCTGCATTCACAGTAACCAATTCTTCGTTGACGGATTGCAGCTCTTCATTGGTGCTCTGCAGTTCCTCATTCGCAGCCAACAATTCCTCATTAGTCGCTTGCAGCTCCTCATTGGAAGTTTCCAATTCCTCAACAGTAGCCTGAAGCGATTCGCGGGTGAACTGCAATTCCTGCTCCAGATCAGCAATCCGCTGCAGCGCGTTCACATCTGCATCAAAAGTTTCGACGTGTTTTGATAATTCCTCCTGAGTTTGTGCTTTGCGAAACTGAACAAGAATTTGCTTTTGCTTCGTTACGGGGTCGCGTAGAGGTTTCACAAAAATATCAATCCACGTTACCTCTGTTTCCTCTTCCCCAGAGGAAGAGACCAGTTTTTCACTTAAGGCAACATTTTTATACAAAATATCTTCTTGATCGTCTTTAAGCACTTTATGGATAGCTGTGCTTAAAGGAATAGATAAGCCCTCGCGAACCATCTTTAACAAATCCAAACTTACTCGTCCACCTGAAGGTACCTGCAAAAATTGATCCACATTGCCAAAAGCATGCAATAGCTGCCTTTGCTCATCAATAATAACAGTAGGAGGTAAAAACATCTCAATGAGGTAGCGATACATATCCTCGCCGACTAGTTTTCCATCACCAAAACGGCCGCGGCGGTACGGCGCTAAGCGCGTCGAAGGATAGTCCCCCATCGTACGTGCAATAACACTGCCGTTCAAATGCCCGCGCAAACCACCTTTATATTGATATATCTTCCATTTATTATCAAAACTCGTAAAAAAGTCCCCCATATCCCCAACGGTTTCACTTGTTCCCAAAAACAGAAAACCTCCTGGATTAAGCGAGAACTGAAACGCATCAAGCACTTTCTTTTGGAGCACAGGCTGCAAATAAATCAGCACATTTCGGCAGGAAATTAAGTCAATCTTTGAAAAAGGCGGGTCATCAATGATATTTTGCTGAGCAAAAATCACCATCTCGCGTACCCGGCGCAATATTTCATAGCTATCGCCGCGCCGTACAAAGTAATTGTGAAAATATTCCTTTGGTATATCTGCAACAATGCTTTCTGAATATATTCCTTTGCCGGCTTGTTCCAATGCATCTTTATCTAAATCGGTAGCAAATACTTTCACATCAAGGAATTTCGCGGTCTTTTCCATATAATCACTCAGCAGAATCGCCAGCGAATATGCTTCTTCTCCCGTAGAGCAGCCTGCCACCCAAACGCGAATTTGATCACCGCGATCCTTGCCTTCAAAAATTTGAGGCAATACTCTTTTCCTGATCACATCAAATGCTTCTGGATCTCGGAAAAACCCAGTAACACCGATTAACAACTCCTTAAACAACAGGTTCAATTCTATCGGGTTTTCATATAAGTAATGCAGATAATCTCCTATCTTTTTTATCTGATTGATACTCATCCGTCGTTCAATGCGGCGTACCATCGTATTCTGCTTGTAATATGTAAAATCCACCCCACTTTGGCTGCGCAGAAGTGCAAAAATTTTCGAAAGCGTATCCTCATCGCCGGACAATACCACCCTTAAAGAGGAATCCCCCGTCAAACAAGGGTGCTGAACATAATTCAATATTTCACGCGGCATTTGCTCGGGAGGCAGAATATAATCTACGAGCTGAGTTGAAATAGCACTGCGGGGCATACCGTCAAACTTTGCCGTTTTCGGGTCCTGCGCCATTACCATTCCCCCTTGTTCTTTAATAAAACGAATGCCGCGCGTTCCATCACTGCCTGTTCCAGAAAGGATGACAGCGATCGCTTTTTCCCCTAAATCTTCAGCCATTGATTGAAGAAATATATCGATCGGCAAATTAAGCTGATCCTGATCGCGTTCAGCTAAAAACAATTTTTGATGAAAAACCGTGAGGTTTTTATTGCGCGGTATTAAATATACATGGTTGGGCTGTAATTCCATCCCATCCTGTGCCACATGTATAGGAAGCGGAGTCCATTTTGAAAGCAGCTCTCCCATTAAGCTTTTATAATCCGGCGAAAGGTGCTGTACTACAACAAACGCTAAGTCGCTGTTCTCGGGTACATGGCTGAAAAATTTCTCTAACGCTTCTAATCCCCCTGCTGAGGCTCCAATACCTACAATATGAAAAGCAATATTCTGATCATCATCCATTAGGCAATCCCCTGCCTCTTAATATGTAGTTAAAAAATTACATTAATTATACAACAATTAAGATAAATTATCTATCCTTTTTATCAGAAACTTTTTTCAAATGAACCCTTCCGCCACCTTCTTTCATTAGGTTTGCGTCATTGCGCTCTCTTTTTTCCTCTGTTCAAGCAGAAAAAAGAAGTAAGGGATGAGGCAATAGCCTTTTCACGCAAGTTCCTTGAAGCTTTTTTCCACAGCAGCAATTGTCTGATTTATCACTTCCTCATCATGCAGGATTGAAAGAAATCCAGCTTCAAACTGCGAGGGTGCTAAATACACTCCATTCTCCAGCATGTTGCGGAAATAGGCAGCGTACCTTTCCCGATTTGCTGTTTTCACACTTGCCCAATCACGTGGCTCTGCTTCCATGAAAAACGTTGTGAACATTGTGCCTACTCGAGTTTGCTGAATAGGAATTCCAGCTTTTTGGGCAGCTAAAGCAATACCTTCTTCTAATTGTTGAGCGCGTTTCTCCATCTCATCCCACACTGCTCGTTCTTCCAGCAGACTTAATGTTGCCAAGCCGGCACTCATAGCCAATGGATTACCAGATAATGTTCCGGCCTGATACATCGCCCCAGCCGGTGCTACAAGTTCCATAATCTCGCGTTTCCCGCCATAAGCGCCTACGGGCAGCCCGCCTCCAATTACTTTGCCTAAAGTGGTTAAGTCAGGTTGAACTCCATACAAAGCTTGCGCTCCCCCTGGATGAACCCGAAAGCCTGTCATTACCTCATCAAAGATCAACAACGCCTCATATTGATGGGCAAGCTGCTGCAGCCCGTCTAAAAAGTCCGAGAGCGGCGGCACAACGCCCATATTTCCAGCTACCGGCTCAACAATTACTGCCGCAACTTGATGCGGATAAGCCTCAAACAGCACCTGCACCGATTCCAAGTCATTATACCTAGCAACCAACGTATTCTTGGTTATATCATGAGGAACACCAGGTGAATCCGGCAGGCCTAGTGTAGCCACCCCAGATCCTGCTTGCACCAACAGCATATCCGCATGACCATGATAGCAGCCCTCAAACTTGATGATTTTATCGCGTCCGGTATAAGCCCGCGCCAACCGCAATGCCGACATCGTCGCTTCAGTGCCCGAATTGACAAAGCGCAGCATTTCAAGGTTAGGCATAAAAGATTGGATTTTTAATGCAAGCTCAACCTCCAATGGGCAGGGTGCTCCATAAGAAGTGCCTTTTGCTGCAGCTTGCACCAATGCCTCTACAACTGCCGGGTGAGCATGTCCGGCGATAAGCGGACCCCACGAAAGCACATAATCAATATAACGATTTCCATCCACATCATAGAGATGCACTCCTGTACCGCGTTCTATGAACAGCGGCTGTCCACCTACGGCACGAAAGGCGCGCACCGGTGAATTCACACCGCCCGGAAATAACGTTTGTGCTTTTTTATAATACTGTTCCGATCGCTCAATCTTCATAAACCTTCTCCTTTATACTGCTCATCACCCTATTTACCGCCTGTTCCCCTGAGACAATGCAATCGGGAATGCCTATGCCGCGGTAACCATTGCCAGCCAAGGCAAGTGCTGATTCGCTTTGCAGGATCGCGTCAATGCGCTGCAATTTCATCAAGTGTCCAAGATTATATTGTGGCATAGCTTTTTCCCAATAAAAAACCTTATGAAGCAGCGGCTCAGCGGTGATCTTCAAAGATAAACGCAGTTCCTCTTTTGCGATCTCAAGCAAGGCGTCTTCACTATCTGGCAGCTCAGCTTCTTCACCGGCTCTGCCGGCAAACACACGTAGCAGGACATAACCCGGCGGAGCGCGATGCGGAAATTTAGTGCTTGTCCATGTGCAGGCAAGCGCCCGCCGTTTCTCGCGACGCGGTATGACATACCCATAGCCATCTAAAGGGCGCGGCAAATCGTCCGCCCGATAAGCTAAAGAGATCGTCGCCGTTGATGTGTATGGAATACTTTGCAGCAGCTCACTTAGCTCAGCATTCAGCGTTTTCAGCAGCTGTCCGCTTTGAAAAGCATTAGCCGCCAAAATCAATCCATCCACAGAAAATGCTTTGTTAGGCTCAACGGTTAAGATAAAACCGCCTCTGCCAGTGCTTTTTCCCCGTTCAATGCTAATAACGCGAGAACTTGGGTAAAGCTCTGCACCTAAGCGAGAAAGCTCCTGCACCAAAGTTTCTATAATTTCGCCAAGCCCTGTCAAGGGGGTTAAAAAAGAAGAACGCCAGCCTGACTTTTGGTTGCTCCCCATAGCTTTGCGCATTTTCAACGCGCCGCGCGCTAAAGAACCGTACTTTCTTTCCAAATCGCGCAAGGTAGGAAAAGTTGCAGCTAAGCTAAGCTGATCACCATCCCCGGCATAAATGCCGGACATTAGTGGTTCAATCAAATTTTCATAGGCAGCTCGTCCCAAACGGCGGCTGATAAATGCGCCCAAGCTTTCATCCTCATTTCCGTTTCGCGGCGGCAATAGAAAATCCGCCCCCATCCGTATTTTCTCTCCCCATGTCAGCAGCTGCGAGCGCAGCACTGATGGTATATCCGCCGGAATCATCAGGGCTAGCCCATCCGGCAAAGGCAGCAGCTTTCCTCTGTGAAGTACGTACGTATTTCTTTGATTGGGGTTTGTGCCTTGCAGTCTCTCAGACAAGTTTAGATCTTTGCATAACGCAACGCCGCCCGGCTTCGTCGCCAAAAAAGTATCTGGTCCGCCTTCAATGATAAAATGCCCGCCATCATGAGCCACGCGTTCTGTAACAATCTTTCCGCCAAACCTTGCCTCCGCTTCAAACAGCATCACTCGCAAGGGCAGATGGTTTTCTCGGCTGTAACGCATGGCATAATAAGCTGCTGCCAAACCTGCAATTCCCCCCCCAACAACCGCTAATGCAGCTTGCTGCGGATGATTATATTTCCCGTTCGTCTCGCGGTAAATCTCCATCAGCTTATCCTTATTGGAGGATTAACTCCTGCGGGTGTGCGCAAAAGGAAACGATATCTTCTTTTCACGGTTTGGGAACCACCCCAATTTTGCCCGTCGTTCTTGAGCTTTAAGTTCTGTACTGCCCCAAACCAACGAAGCCCCCCATATACCGACTACCGCCGCAATCCAATCATTTTGAATCAGACCAGAAAGGAGAATGATCACCATTCCTAACCCCAGCACCACACCCGACCAAGCAGCCCCAAAATAACGCTCACCATAAATAACCCAAACAAAACCTAAGCCGATGATCAATAATGTGATCATGCCTACAACTATTCCAAAAAAATCCAATACGGCAAATTTTTCAGCCATTTTCATGCTTCAAGAGAATTTACTCATTTTTATCTCTTTCCAATCGTTGAAAAGGGTCTTCAACAGTCGCCGTGGGGTATTCTGCCAATATGCGCTGATGACGCGGGTTATGGGGATTTGCCGGCGCGTGCCCGCGCTTTACGCGCTTCTCCTGACGGAACAGTTCAACAGCGTCCCATAAAAAGGTAACTCCCAAAATGCCTAAGCCAGCCGAAAGCCAACGGGCTGAAGCAGCAAGCGAGGCGATCTCCAAACACAATCCCAATAGCACCGCCAAAAATACAGGCAGTTTGAGGTTGGCTGTGCGGAACTCAATCCAGCGCACAGCGACATGCCCAAACCAAATGCCTGCCAAAGTTGCAAATGCAGCAGCGATGCCCACCATATTCCATTCACTCATTGCGAAATTCATGCACCATCTCCACTACTGCTTTTACATGATCTACAGGAGTATGCGGTAAAATGCCATGTCCAAGGTTAAAAATATGCCCCTTGCGCCCATTTGCCCGCCGCAGTACATCCTCCACCCGTTTCTTTATCTCCTTGAGCGGTGCAAACAACACAACCGGGTCGAGATTTCCCTGCACCGCTACGTCATCACCCAGCAATTGCCACCCCTCATCCAAGGGAATCCGCCAGTCCAAGCCCAACACCGTACCGCCGGCTGCTTTCATCAGCTTCAACAAGGTGTTGGTTTGAGTGCCAAAGTGAATTACCGGCACTCCTTCCCTTTCTACGGCTTTCAACAAACGCGCCGAAAATGGTTGAACAAAATTGCGATAATCATCCGGCGAAAGCATCCCTACCCATGAATCAAAGACCTGCACCGCCTGCGCACCTGCTCGAATTTGTGCCGTCAAGTATTCAATCAACACATCTGTAAGCCCCTCCAATAGAGCAAACCATGTTTCCGGGGCAGCATACATCATTGTTTTTGTCAGAATAAAATTGCGCGAAGTCCCGCCTTCAATGAGATACGCCGCAAAAGTAAAAGGCGCTCCACAGAACCCGATCAATGGTATTCCTTTCAGTTCAGCGCGCAGCAAGCGAATAGTTTCATACACATAGCTTAATTCTTCGTTTGGATCAAATGGTTTCAATGCTTGCACATCTTTTATACTGCGAATTGGGCGATGAATGATCGGGCCCTTACCTTCGACAAAAGAAACACCCACGCCCAGCGGGATCGCCGGCAAGAGAATATCCGCAAACAGAATAGCTGCATCTACCCCTAATACTCGCAGCGGTTGAAGAGTAACTTCTACTGCCAATTCAGGTGTTTGGCAGATCTTAAGCAAGCTGGCTTTGGCGCGTATAGCCTGATATTCCTGCATATATCGGCCGGCTTGACGCATAAACCAAACTGGCGTTGCATCTACTGCCTGACGCCGACAAGCCGCTAAAAAACGCGGCAGTTGAATATCATTCTCTATGCTGTTGTTTTCCTGTGCCACCTTCCCTTAGCTCCTTTGGGTTTGGGACTGTTTAACGAGAATGCAAGCCGGGTCGCTTTCTAGATGATCACCGGTCAAGGCATAAGCTCTGCCGCGCTGTCCACCACATACAAAACGATACTCGCATCCCCCGCATGTTCCCTTGTAACGATCTGGATCGCGTAGTTCTACAAAGAGCGGGTGATGCCGATAGACCTCAACCACATTATCGTTTCTCACCATACCTGCCGTCAGCGGAAGAAAGCCGGAAGGCTGAATTTCACCAATATGGGAAATAAACAAAAAGCCATTGCCGTCGTTAACCCCGCGAGTTGGACGATTCAACCCATCCGCAAATTGAAAACCAGCTCCTTGAAAAAGGATATCTCCTGCTTGCTCACTTTGTTCCTGACGTTTGCGCTCAATTGCCACCCGGCGGTACATCGGAGCAGCGGTAGCTTTGACATCAAAAGGAGCGTTTTTAGCTAAGTCGTACAGCCAATGAAAAACCCGTTCATGTTCAGCGGCAGAAAGCATTTTTTCTGCTTGAGCGCGGCCGGTGGGCACAAGAAAGAACAGCGACCACTGCACTGCCTGCACTTGTTGAACAAATGGCACCATCTCCGATAAAAGTTCTACGTTGTGTTTCGCTACAGTTGTATTCACCTGCACGCTTAACCCTGCATCTTGGGCGTTTTGCAAAATCCTCATCGTACGCTGCCATGAACCGCGGCTTTGGCGGAAATCATCATGCACTTGCGGCGATGGCGCATCAAGTGAAAGCGCAATGCGTTTAATACCGGCCGCACGTGCTTTTTCCAGCCTTTCTCTGGTGGGAAGACCTGTCGCAGTAGGTGTCAGTGAACAGCGCAAACCCTTTTCGGCAGCATAACTGATCAACTCATTTAAATCGCGGCGCAGCATGGGATCACCACCAGTTAAAATTAGGATTGGATTATTTCCAAACTGCTGCAGTTGATCAATTAGACGCAACGCCTCTTCCGTGGTCAATTCGTCAGGATGCGGTTTGGGCTGTGCATCGGCGCGGCAATGAACACAAGCAAAAGCACAGGCGCGGGTTACTTCCCAAGCGATGGTAAAGGGTGCCTGATCAAAGTCGGCATGCTCCATACGCTGATTGTGAAATTGGCGTTCGGCAGCCGCAGCTTGGCTTAAGTGCATATCATTATCAGCCGACATTCTTTTAATCCTTCAGCCACTGCGCTGCCTCTAGAGCATGATAAGTGATAATAATATCTGCCCCCGCGCGCTTGATCGCCGTCAACACTTCCAACACTGTCTTGCGCTCGTCCAGCCAACCGTTAGCTGCAGCTGCTTTCAGCATAGCATACTCACCGCTGACATTGTAGGCTGCCAAAGGTATTTCTGGGTGCAACTGCTTTACGCGATAGATGACATCCAAATAAGCCAAAGCCGGCTTTACCATCAGTATATCCGCCCCTTCGCGCACGTCCAACTCCGCCTCACGCAATGCCTCGCGGGCATTGGCGGGGTCCATCTGATGGGATTTGCGGTCGCCAAACCGCGGCGCTCCCTGCGCAGCTTCGCGGAATGGCCCATAAAAAGATGAAGCATATTTCACTGCATAAGACATAATGGGAATATGGTCATAATGCTGTTCATCCAACGCTGAACGGATGGCAGCCACCATTCCATCCATCATGCCGGAAGGTGCGACGATATCTGCCCCGCTGCGCGCATGGGAGACAGCCACCTTGCCCAGCACTGTCAACGTTTCGTCGTTAAGTACATAACCCTGCGGCAAATGAGGATGATAATGCTCACCCGGCATATTAAGCACCCCACAGTGCCCGCTTTCCGAATATTCGCACATGCACACATCGGTGATCACCAGCATTTCCGGCAATGCCTTCTTGATTGCACGGATTGCCTGCTGTACAATCCCATTATCATCAAAGTTTTCTGAACCAATCTCATCCTTGACGGCGGGTATGCCGAACAACAGCACAGCCCCTATCCCTAACTGTGCAGCCTTTTCCGCCTCGCGGACTGCTTCATCAACTGACAACTGACAAACCCCCGGCATCGAACAGACGGGGTTACGCACTCCATCTCCATGACGCACAAACAAAGGATAGACAAAATCACGCGGGTTTATTTCTGTTTCCCGCAGCATAGAACGCAGCGTTTCGTTTAACCTTAACCGCCGCAAACGCGGCTCATGAGGTGGAAATTCAAAAGATTGAATCATGAGTCACCCATTCCTTTAGACTTAATCACCAAAACACAATTTACACCAAATTCAGTAAGAATTATACATCATTTTTAGGGCATCATCCCTGACGTACGGGCAGATTTTCACTCGAGCTTCATCCAACAGGACTCGTCACTTTTTCTGCCCACCCTCGTGTGTTTCTTTCTTTTCCATAAAAGGTCGGGTAGTAAAAGACCCTCACCCTCTCTCATCCAGCAGCTTCCGCGCCCCTAGCCGCAGAGCTTCGTCTGCCAACTCCTGCCCCAATTTTACAGGATCGCTGCCGCATTTCTGAAGAGCTATTTTCTTTCTCCCATCCAGTGATAACACCACTGTTCTCAATCTCAATTCACTTTCTGGATCGTCGCCCAAAACCTCACCATAAGCCCCAACCGGCACCGAGCATCCCCCACCAAGCCCTTCCAAAAAAGCCCTCTCAGCGGTTACGGCGCGTCGCGTGGGTATATGATCCAGTGCGGCTAATATTTGCAGCGTTTCCGCGTCATCAGCGCGGCATTGCACTGCTAAAGCACCTTGTCCGGGTGCCGGCAGCACCTCATCAAAAGAAAAGATTTCAGTAACATACTCCTCCAACCCCATTCGTTGCAGCCCAACCAAAGAAAGCAGCACTGCATCATAATTGCCGTTTAAAGCTTTGCGCAGGCGCGTGTCAATATTGCCGCGCAAATCCTTTATCTGCACATCCGGGCGCAGAGCAAGCATTTGAGCCGCGCGGCGCAAGCTTGACGTGCCTATCACTGCCCCAATAGGCAAAGTGTTCAGCGTAAACCCTTGAGCAGATATCAGCACATCGCGGCCATCGCCGCGTGGCGGAATAGCCCCAACCGTAAGCTGTACCGGGTTCTGCACCGGCAAGTCCTTTAATGAATGCACCGCAGCCTGTACACTGCAGCTAAGCAACGCTGCCTCCAGCTCTTGGGTAAAAAGCCCTTTTCCGCCAATCAACGGCAAAGGCTTCTCAAGTTCTTGATCGCCTTTTGTTGTAATAACATGCTCTTTAAAAGATAAGTGGGGATGCAGCCGTTCAAGAGCTTGAAGCACCCACTGCGTTTGTCGTCTTGCCAATGCTGAAGGACGCGTTGCTACCAGGAAAGTCTTCATTTACTCCTCTGTTTCAGCTCCTCCATTATCAAGCTCAAAAAGGTAGCGCAGGGCATCAAGGTACTCTGCAGCCCGCGCCTGCACTGCTTCACTGCGCAGGCGGCGCATAGGCGCCGAAAGCATTTTCTTTACCAATGCTCGGGTCAGGGCATCAATATGTTTGCGCTCTTCCTGTGTTAGATCAGGCAAATGACGGAGAGTCTTTTCCAACTCTATGCTGCGGATCTGTTCTGCATGCTGTTGCAGCTGCGCAATGAACGGCAATACTTCCAGGGATCTCAGGTATTTTTTATACAGTGCCAATTCTTGCTCCATGATTTCTCGCACCCGCGGGACTTCAGATTTTCGCTGCAAGAGACAGGATTCCATTTCTGCGTTCAGTTGGTCTAAATCATAAAGATATACAAAAGGCATCTCAGCTATCTCGGGGTCAATATCACGCGGCAGAGCAATATCAATCAGCACTATCGGACGTTGAGCACGGCGCGCCATCGCCTGAGCAGCAACATCTCGAGTAATAATAAAATGGGGCGCACCAGTCGAAGAAATGACAATATCCACAGCAGACAGCACCTCAACCAAATTTTCAAAAACGTTTACCTGAGCTCCCCAACGCTGAGCCAATTGCTGAGCACGGCTTATTGTACGATTGACAACCACCAATTGTGTTACTCCTCGCCGGCGCAGAGCTTCAACAGCCAATTCCGCCATTTCTCCAGCACCAAGAACAGCGGCTTTTGCTGCTGCAAGATCAGGCAGTACTTGCTCAGCCATGGCTGCCGCTAACGAGGAAATAGAAGCAGAACTGCGACAGATAGCTGTTTCACTGCGCGCTCTTTTTCCGCTGTGAATCGCGGCTAAAAAGAGACGGTTCAGCATTGGACCCACTGTTCCAGCCCCGCGTGCTAACTCCAACGCACGCGTTATCTGACCTAATATTTGCGCTTCACCTAGCACCTGAGAATTTAAACCACACGCAACTTCAAACAAATGCCGCACTGCTTCCATTCGTTTCAAGCGGTATAAATAAGGTTGTAAATTTCCTAAAGGTTCGCCGCGCACCTCAGCTAAAAATTCTTCTAAATCCGCAAAGATATCGCGGTTGGCAACAGCATAAATTTCTGTTCGGTTGCAGGTAGATAAAATCAGCAGCTCACTCGCTGCCTGCCAATCTCCGCAACCCTTATGAGCCAACGCTGCCCGTACTTGGTACTCATCAAAGGCACACCGCTCGCGCACCTCTATTGGTGCAGTGAGATGGTTCATACCAACACAAAAATACTGCATTTCTTTCATCAACCCAAGCTCTTCCACAATAACCTGTCCACAAGATTACAACGGAAATCACCTTTTGTCAATAAACAACCATCACATAATTTGATGATATATGGTACAATTGTCGCAGATTGATTATAAACATTCATAAATATGTCCATTTTGTCTGCAAAGTTGTCCAATAAAGGGGTTACCTATGCTTCTTGATTTCAATGCCCTTTTAAGGACTGTATTTCCGCTAAGTTTAATATTTATTTTAATATCCCAAATTATTGTACTTTCCATTTATTACTTAAGTACAAGGTCATCCTACCTGTTGTGGTGGATAGGCAGCAGCGCCTTATTGGTCATAACCAGCATTGCAGACCAAACTGTTGCCAGCAATTGGATCCGGGCTTATGTGATTACCGTTGTCTTAGCTCTCGCCTTTACCTTCCTTTGCATTGGAACCGCTGAGCTAACCAGCAAGAAAAATCATAAACTACTTTACCTTACATGGTTATTATACCTGAGTATTCAAATGCTTTTTGCTTCCCTGCCATACGGTGTATATTATTACGCTGGTGCTTTTCATTCCCTCTTTATTGGCTTTCTGTTGTTATTAATTTCATCCACTTTTTTCAACCACTCGAGAAGCATACCGAGCTCATCAGGCATTTCCTTGTACAACACCATTATCTTTGGCTCTGCAGGTGTCATTTATATTGCCCGCAGCTTGGGATTTCTTTATTATTCCCTTACTGCCAACAACAGCAATCTTCCTTGGTTGGTTTCTCAAAGCGGGTTTACTGCATTATTCACTCTCGCTCTTTTATGGTCATTCAGTTCTCTCGCCGTCAATTTTCTGCACCATCACGCAAACACTATACGCGATAAAAACATATTGCAGGTTCTCTATAATAATTTGCTTGCCGGCATCGTGCTCATTCAGCAATCGAATGATAGCATCATAGAGTGCAATGAAGGCTTCTGCAAGCTTTTTAATGTTCAGCGGGATGAGGTTATTGGCAAAACCTCACTTGAAGTTGTTTGGAATGGCAACCGCGAACAGCAGCAAGCAGCGGTCGCCGACATCAGCAAACCCATACAGTTCACTCGCAAAGATGGCAATATGTTTTATGGAAGAGCCATTTATAAAACTATCACCATTAATAATCAGCCGTTCAACATGCTCATCATCCCCGATATCACCCAGCGCGTCGTAATCGAGCAAACCTTGCAAGAAAGAGAAGCTTTGCTTCAGGCTGTCTTTGACAATGCTGCAGTAGGCTTGGCATTGAGTGATCATGAAGGTAATTTTATTCAGATTAATAACGCTTATTGCCGCTTGCTTGGGTTTACTAAAGAAGAACTGCTCAACATGAATATTAAAGATATCTCTTTCCCTGATGAATACCCGCAAAACCTTGCTCTACGGCAGCAGCTCAGCGAGGGCAAGATCAGTCATGGCAGTCTGGAAAAAAGGCTAAAGACTAAAGCCGGCGGTTCAGTGCATGTATGGCTGCAGGTCTCCCTGCTACGCGACCAACATCAGCAACCCTTATATTATATTGGACAGATTCTCGATATCACCGAACTCAAACGAGCACAAGCAGCCTTAGAACTTGAACACAGCCGCTTTTCTGCAGGACCTGTTTTCATCGTCGAATGGGATACCGCACCGGGTTTGCGCATCCTAAACGTTTCTGCCAATGCATCCAGCATTCTTGGCTACAGTCTCGAAGAGCTGACAGACAAAGACTTTGACTTTGCTTCTCTCATCCACCCTGACGATCTAAAACAGGTAATAGAAGAGATGCGTTACTATATTGATCATCGCATCAATCATTACGAACAGTCTTACCGTTTAAGGAAAAAATCCGGCGAATACGCTTGGTTCTATGATGTTACCCGCTTGGTTTGGGACAATGACGGCAATCTGAAAACAGCTCTTGGCTACATGTACGACCAAACAAATCAAAAACAAACCGAAATCGCCCTCGCTAAAGAGAGAGCCCGTCTAGACAACATCATCGAAGGCACCCGAACTGCCACTTGGGAGTGGAACGTACAGAGCGGCGAGACAACGTTCAATGAACGCTGGGCAGAAATCATTGGCTACACGCTGGAAGAAATTTCTCCTACCTCTATAGAAACCTTTGTTCAATTTACCCATCCACATGATCTGCAGATCGCTCAGGAAATCCTGCAAAAGCATTTCAGCGGCGAATTGGATCACTATGAAGCTGAATTCAGAATGCATCATAAAAACGGTAATTGGGTTTGGGTACTGGATCGCGGCAAAGTGATAGAATGGACCCCAGATGGCAAGCCGCTGCTCATGATTGGTACCCATCAAGATATTACCAGGCTTAAACAGGTAGAAGAAAAATTGCGAGAAAACGAAGCTAAATACCGCTTTTTGGTTGAAAACATCAATGATGTAGTGTGGATTTTCAATATAAAAACCAAAAAGCTGGAATTCGTAACCCCTTCAATAGAAAAATTGCTTGGCTATTCTCAACAAGAAATTCTCTCAATACCTTACACAGAATTCATCACAGCCGAATCCTATCAACAACTAAAACCTCTTTCTCACAAAATTAAAACCGCAGTGGAAAAAGGTTGCTCCTCTGAGTTGCCCTTAATCATAGAATGTGAACACATTTGCAAAGATGGAACCCTAAAATGGATAGAAGCAACTTTACAGGTAATCAGAAATAACGGTGACCCAGCCTTGCTTGGTGTCAGCCGTGATGTTACCGAACGAAAGCAATTATTAGATAAAATTCTTCTTACTCAAAAAATGGCAGATTTGGGAATTCTAGCCGCTGGTATTGCCCATGAAGTCAATTCGCCTCTTCAAGTCATCACGGGCAGCAGCGAAACCTTAATTAAGCTGATAGATCAAGGAACAGCCAGCCACGATGACCTTATTCGTCGCTTGGATCGCATTAACCGCAATGCATGGCGCATTGCTGAAATCATCCGCTCACTGCTTGCCTACTCCCGTCCCTCGGTCGAAGAGACAAAAAGCGAAAATATCAACGATATCATCCACGATACTATGCTGCTCACTGAACATCAGATTTCCGTTTGGCACAACATTCAGGTTCATCTTGACTTGAAAGATAACCTGCCGCCGCTTATTTGCAATCGCAACAAAATTATTCAAGTGCTTATCAATCTGCTCTCCAATGCGCGCGATGCCATGCCTAATGGGGGTGAAATCATCATCCGCAGCGATTATACTGAAAAACTCCAGCAAATCAAGCTCCAAGTTCAGGATAGCGGCATAGGCTTTAGCTCCAAACTTAAAACAAGAATCTTTGATCCTTTTTTCACCACAAAACCGATCGGAAAAGGCACAGGTCTCGGTCTTTCCATTGTCATGGGCATTATCAAAGCCCACGGTGGTACAATAGAGGTTGATTCAGAACCTAAAAAAGGTACAACCTTTACGATATACCTGCCTCTGCGGCCACCGCCAGAAGAACAAAACAATGGAGCTGCCATTGACCTCGAGTTGTTGGAAGGGCGGTGGGGCAAAATATAATCGTAAAGGTGTACCTTTAAATTTTTTTACTTACACAATGCCATATGCCAGCATGGCTTTTGCCACTTTAAGGAAGCCGGCAATATTTGCACCTAAAACATAATTGCCCTTTTGCCCATATATCTCAGAAGCTTCAAGTGCAGCCTTATGGATATTTTTCATAATCACCTGCAGCTTTTGATCAACTTCCTCGCGCGACCATGTCATGCGTATGCTGTTTTGAGACATTTCCAGCCCCGAAACAGCCACTCCGCCGGCATTTGCCGCCTTTGCCGGTCCAAACAGAACGCCTTTATCCAAAAATACTTCAATTGCCTCTAAATCCGAAGGCATATTCGCCCCTTCACATACCAAGATACAACCGTTCTTCACTAAGGCTTCAGCATTGGTTTTGTTGATTTCATTCTCATGAGCTGAGGGGAAAGCCAAGTTTACTTTCAAGTTTTGCTCGCGGATCACATCCCACACACTTTTATCAGCATAATAAGGCAAATTATACTGTTCAGCAAATTCAACAATTCGCCCGCGGCGGTAATTTTTTAATTCCATAATAAAATCAAGCTTCTTCTGGTCAATGCCTGCTTCATCCACCACAGTGCCGTTAGAATCAGAGATAGTGATTGCCTTGGCACCCATTTGGTTCAGTTTCTCAATGGTATATTGGGCTACATTCCCCGAGCCGCTTACGGCAGCAACCATCCCTTTCATTTCCTTAGCGCGCGTCGCTAGCATTTCTGCTGCGAAATATACAGCTCCATATCCGGTTGCTTCCGGTCGAATAAGGCTGCCGCCATATTCCAACCCTTTACCGGTGAGCACACTAGTATTGGCATTGACAATTCTTAAATAATATCCGTAAAGGTAGCCGATTTCACGCGCTCCTACCCCAATATCACCTGCCGGCACATCCGTGTCAGGTCCGATATGGCGATACAGCTCTCGCATAAAAGCCTGGCAGAAACGCATCACCTCGTTATCTGATTTTCCTTTAGGGTCAAAATCAGAGCCGCCCTTTGCTCCTCCCATCGGCAGTGTAGTAAGAGAATTTTTAAAAATTTGCTCAAATCCTAAAAATTTGATAATTCCTAAATATACTGAAGGATGAAAGCGCAATCCCCCTTTATAGGGTCCTATCGCATTATTGAACTGTACCCGAAAACCACGATTGATCTGCACTTCTCCATGATCATCTACCCATGGCACGCGAAACATAATCACTCGGTCAGGTACTACAATGCGATCATATATTTTTGCCTTAACAAATTCCGGGTGTTTTTTCACCGTCGGCTCAAGTGAAGTTAACACTTCACGCACCGCCTGCAAAAATTCAGGCTGTCCACTGTCTTTTTCTTCCACTCGAGCAATTACTTCCTGAATCAGTGACATAACCTAAAACCTCCTTAAGTCAATATAGTTTAGATAGGTTCTTTATAACACAAGAACTATTAAGATATCATCAAAATTGCGCCAATAGTATCAAGATTTCATCAAAAAAACAATAATAAGGGAAATAAGGTAAATGAAATTTTTACCTTAACCTAAAGAAGTGCGTAAGATCACTCCTCGCCCACTGCGGCCATCAACTTTAACCAGCAAAGGTGATTTAAAACAGACATGCCGGGTGTATTCTTTTTCTGCAATCAGCGGCTGTTCTTTCAACCAATCCCAGCGAATATGATAAGGTTTTGTGAAGGGTATGGAAAAATGAAGTACCCCCAAATTGATGATATTATGGAAGTAATGTGAACCTTGACTTAATTCAACCCTCACATTACTCTGAGTAGCTTCTACTATCACCTTTGCCCCGCATATTTGCCCCCAAGCCACGGGTATCCCAAGCCATGGATCCAATGTACCAAGTCTGCCAAAGACAATAAGCACATAAGGGCGCTGAAGGCTAAGCAAAGCATTGTTGTGTTCTTCAAGCTCAACAGCTATATCCTTCGTATATTTCAGATCAAAACGCTCTGGTATGACATACACCACGTCCTGAATCTCATCAATGACTCCATTGCCAAGCACCACATCCGAAGCGACGAGTACATTATCCCCTGCCAATTCGCTAGTTGAAACTTTCACATCACCACGCGGCATAGCCATTGGGCGAACTTGCAAGAAACCAAACCGATTAGGCTCAAAAGTCGCTGCAAACTCAATCTCTACCGGCATGCCAAACTCACTCTCACACTTCTTCATAAGGTTGATCAACAACTCATTAAACGGTATCTCTTTCATGGTGATCAAGGGAGCGAAATTCAATATTCTAGGTCCTCTTTCTGAAGTTCCCATGCTCACCCGTTCTGACTGCGGATCATATGTTGAGGCAAGCAGCGCCAGAACCCTATCTTTATCTGCTGTCATAAGATGATCACGCTGCATAAATTCTGCTTCTTTAAGAGGATCATACTGCGGCGGTTCACCTAAATTAATTGCCCAAAAATGGGTCTGAGTCTTATCCAGCAGTTCTTGAACAGAAGAAAATGGCGGTGGGTGATGCGGATATGCAGGCGAATAAATCCAACTTTTTCCTCCATCAACAATGGTCTTTCCCAACCCCAATGCCAAATTGACGACTCCATCCTCGGTTTTAGCAGGTGGGAATGGATAAAAATTATAAGAACGAGCAACTCCGGAGAGATCAGGGTAAAAACGCGACCCATGTTTTCTGCCAATCACCTCTTGAATAATGACTGCCATCTTTTCGCTTTCAATGCCAAGTTGTGTGGCTTTACAGTAATCCTTAGCAATTTTGAAATAAGTAGATGCCCAAACGAACTTCACTGCCTCAAGCAATTTTTGCAAGCGCACATTGATATTCGCTTGATTATTGGGAATCATCTTTGTTACATATACACCAGCAAAAGGTCGGCGGGTTGTATCTTCCAGCAAGCCGGAAGAGCGTATAGCTAGAGGCGTTTTCCAATTCTCTACCAAATTATGCAGTTCTCCCAGTACCTCAAAGGGCATATCTGCTCGCAAAAACGCGTTAGCAATACGGTCGTCAGATGATTTCGATAGAGCAATCCCGAGCAAATTGTTGCGTTCTATAAATGCTTCAAACACACTTGTCCCCAACACAGTCAGCTTGGGTATATCAAGCATCAATTGAGACAAAAATTGAGGGCGGAGATCCTCCAACACATGTCGAACCGAAAGCAATCCATGAGCTTTGCCGCCCAATTCTTCTTGTCCTTCCAGCAAAGCTTGAGTTTTATGAGATCCTTTGCGTAGAGTAATGAGATGAAAATTCGGTGCTATGGTTAACATTTAACAAGATGGCTATATCCAGCCGCGTTCATGGCAAGCCCGCGCCACCCGCTCAACTGCCAATAAATAAGCAGCCTCGCGCAGCTGCAATTGATTTTCATGAGCAAATTTGCTCACATCTATGTAAGCTGAAGTCATAATTGAATCCAGCCTGCTAAGAATCTCATCTTGGCTCCAATAATAATTCATATTGCTCTGCACTTGCTCAAAATAACTGCATACCTCTCCGCCGCAATTGGCTAATATGTCGGGGATAATTACAATACCTCTCTCCTGCAGTAGAGGATCAACATCCGGATCTGTTGGTCCGCTAGCTGCTTCGGCTATAATTTTCACGCGCATGCTGATGCGCTCGATATTATCGTGCCGAATCTGGTTCTCAAGGGCAGCTGGAACCAAAATATCTACATCTTGCTCAATCCAAGATTCACCCGGCAGACATTCATATCCCATTTCAATTGCTTTTCTTTTATCTATTTCGCCATACGCGTCTGTTATAGCAATCAATCGTCCAATATCCAACCCTTCTTTATGATAAAAAGCATACGCTGTATGATCATCATGATTCCAGCAAGCTACACAGACAACTTTGCCGCCCATTTGGCTGTAAAGTTGAGCAGCATGTCTGCCAACCATGCCAAAGCCTTGGATACTCGCTTTGGTCTGCTCGATAGGAATGCCCATATCCTTCAAAGCTTCGCGCACTGTGATCATAACCCCAAAGCCTGGGGCTTCCTTGCTACCTTTAGAGCCGGCATGGTGGATTGGCTTGCCTGTAATCACACCTGGCTGTTTCCTGCCGTGAATAACCTCATATTCATCCAGCATCCACAAAAGTTGCTGAGGGCCCACCATAATATCAGGTCCTAAGATATCCCCTTGTGGATTGACAAAATGAGCTAACTTACGCATAAAACCGCGACATACTCTTTCCATTTCCATCGGGCTTAAGCTATGCGGATCGCAGGCTACCCCACTGCTGCTGCCTCCTAATGGCAAATTGGCAATTGCACATTTCCACGTCATCCACATCGCCAAGGCGCGAATTGTATCCACTGTTTCTTGTGGATGAAAACGTATTCCGCCCTTGGTTGGACCGCGGCTGTCATTGTGCTGAATATGATGCCCGCGCAAAACCACTGTATCTCCATTATCAAGAAACACTGGTAAACTAAATTGAGTCTCGCGCATTGGCTGACGCAAAAAATCACGTGTGGGTTGATCCAGCCCAAGCATATCTGCTATCCGATCAAATTGCTTTTGTGCCATTTCAAACAGGTTTACTGTAGTTCCAGGTAGCATAAAATCAACCTCCTCCATCGGCTGGCGCAGTAGAAACAAGCATATAACCCACTCCCATGCGGCTGAGTATCAGCTGCGGGTTTGCTGGGTCTCGTTCCAGCTTGCGTCTTAGATTGTGTACGTATGAGCGCAAATAATTTACTTCGTCTTTATAAGCATTACCCCATACAGCATTCAATAAATATTCATGTGTCAAAACTCGATCGTGATTCTTTGCTAACTCCAACAAAAGATTGTATTCCGTCTCAGTGAGATAGACCAGCTGATCATCAGCAGTTACCTGCCGAGTTGCTAAATGAATAGTAATATGCTGAAAAGTCAATTCAGTTGCCTGAACACTCGTTCCGCTGCTCCTCTTCAAATGCGCTTTTATACGCGCTATCAGCACTCTGGCATCAAATGGTTTTGTAATAAAATCATCTGCCCCAGACTCAAAAGCCCATAAGACAGCTTGCGTTTCATCCTGAGCGGAAACAAAGAGTATTGGCATTTCAGAAAATGTACGAATTCGGCGCGCCAGCTCGTAACCATCAATCTCACCTAAAAGATTTATTTCGGTGATGGTTAAATATAGGCCCTCATCTGCAGCAATTCGGAGGGCTTTTTCACCTTTCTGTACAACGATAGGTGTAAAACCTTCCCCTTTTAATATCTGACTGATAAGATTCCCATATTTTGGGTCAGGATCAACAATAATGACTTTCTTTTCACTTGGAATACTGCTCATAACCTTTACTTCTTAAATAAAAATGCCCTCTACATCAATTTTTGGCAATTGGTCATCTGACGTTGAGGGCATAAAGATCAGCTCCCCGGGCAGGACTCGAACCTGCAACCCATCGGTTAACAGCCGATTGCTCTGCCGATTGACCTACCGAGGAACAATCCATACTGATTATATGTTTTTCTGCTCAGCTTGTCAAGAGATGATAAAAAATTTTTTTCCCCTTTTCTCTCTATTCAATTATTGACGATAACTCATCCAAATCAACGTTTGATGCGGACGAAATCCTAGCCTTTGAAGCACTTCCGTCCCTCTTTGAAGCGGATAATCTATCATAAAGGGCTTCCGGCTGCCAACCCTAGAAGCTAAATAAGGGAGTACAATGGATAACGCTTGTTCTTCATGCTCTTGTTCGACCATCAGCCAGCAATAATCTGCCGCATGTGCAGTAGGCTGCCAAGCTGCAACACCAATTAATTGCTTTTTTAAAAATACCGACCATTGAAATACACTAATGTTTGATAGGAGACTGTACATCAATCCAATGAAACCGGGCTTAAGCAAGCGCGGTGTTACTGCATAATACCACCACATATCAGGCGGATATGTCCGTAGAAACCAATCCTTTTGCTGTTGCCAATCTTTTTTAGCTCGTTCTTTTACAGCAACGGTTGTGTGTGGCTTTTCAAGATCAATCATCTCCAAAGGCGATTTATGAATCCAAAGCGTGCGGCGAAAACGTTCTTCAAACCCTAATGAAGCATACAGGTTATAAGCTGAACGGTTCTCAGCCCTCACATGCAGCCAGATCGGCACATTTTCCAGCCGCCTCAAATCATTTACAGCTCTTTGGGTCAACTGTCTAGCAATACCTTGGCGCCTGTATTGAGGATGCACGGCTACATTAGCAATCATCATCACTTTCAAATCAAAAGGATACAAAATACCTGCATAAGAAAGCACACTCAAATTCCCTACAATCTTTCCATCAACTTCCCAAACATATCCCCCCATCCTCATGCTTTCATCATTCCATGCAGATAGAGCGGAGTTTTGTTGAGTAGAGAGAAAGCGCATGCGTTTTATATAATTGCGCCCGTCTTCATCCAATGTATCTGCAAAACACAATTCAATGAGGTCAGCCACAGCATGCAAATCCCGCTTACGGTCAAGAGGACGAAGATGCCTATTCGGCAAAACTGAAAGAGCAACAGCTTGGGCACCCATATGTTTAGTCTAACACGTTTTCCTTCTTAGGGAAAGAGCGAGATGCAAAAAACCTCATCAACCTATGCCGCTGGTTTCTACTTATGCTCAAGTTTTTTCATGATATCATGATATAATGAGCATCAAAATTTGCTCTGCATAATATATGAGTTAGTTTACCTTTTTTAAACCAACACAATTTCATAAAAAACACAACGCTTATTTATGAATAAGGATATCTATCTTTCAATTATTATCCCAGCTCACAATGAAGCCAAGCGCTTGCCTAGCACATTAGAAAAAATCCTCAGTTTCCTTAAGCAGCAGAACTACACTTCTGAAGTGTTGATTATTGAAAATGGAAGTCAGGATGATACATTCCGCATTGCTCAACATGCCAGCCAGAACCTATCTAATGCTCAAGTTACCATCACAGCCATTCATGAAGAGCAAAAAGGCAAAGGACGGGCTGTTCAGCGCGGTATGCTTGCTGCCCAAGGTGCTTATCGTTTCATGGCCGATGCCGATCTCTCCATGCCGATTGAAGAAATTTCCCTTTTCTTGCCTCCATTATTAAATAACTATGATGTTGCTATTGGCTCGCGTGAAGCTAATGGAGCAGTTAGATACAACGAACCTCTCTATCGTCACTGGGGAGGCAGGTTTATTAACCTACTCATTCGTTGGTTGGCTTTACCAGGATTACGGGATACTCAATGCGGGTTTAAGTGCTTTACAGCTCAAGCTGCAGAAAACCTTTTTAAATTACAGACTCAAATGGGATGGGCATTCGACGTTGAAATTCTTTTTCTTGCCCGTAAACATCACTATAGAATTGTCGAAGTACCCATTCATTGGTACTTTAATCCCGAAAGCAAGCTGAACCTTGTTCGAGATACCATTCAGATGATAAGAGATATTTATTCAATCCGTAAAAATTCTATGTAACAATGTGCTATAATAAAGTTAGAATCATGTTTTGGAGAACACAACAAGTATGATTAGAAGCCAAAAAACAAACCAGAAAAATATTGCGGTGGTGATAGCCATAGGCAGCATATCACTCATCGTGTTCGTAGTGGTCATTTATTTGATCATTTCAGCAATTGGCAGCGCCTTTTCAGCAGCCAAAACACCCTTGCCGGCCGGCTTTGCTGAAACTGCCATAGCAGAAACGCTAGCTGCGTTTCCCACGGATACTCCGCTGCCCACATCAACTCCTACCAACACCCCGCTTCCTACCAGTACACCATTGCCAACCAATACTCCAACCCTCATCCCAACTCCTACCCGAATTTACATTCCAGCCTCACAACCTACAGAATGTACAAAAGATCCGGAAGGAAAATGTATTTCTGCTGCGGCATTAATTACCCCGGTCTCAGTGAAGGGAGAGTGCGATTGTGAAGCGACCAATATCACTTGCAAAAGTTTTCGAACTGCTTATGAAGCGCAAGTGTGCTACGACTGGTGCCAAGTACAAACATGTTCCTCTTGCACAAAAAACATTCACGAATGCGGCTGTGATCCATGGGGTTTAGACGCCGCAGATGGTGAAGTTGATTTATTTGTTTGTGGTTATGGTGATCCACATTTGAAGTAGTAGTATTCCTCTCCAATATGAGAGTACACTATTTTTATTATTATTATTCTTTCATAATGATTTATTTATATTCGGAGGTTTAATGATGACTAATCCTACTGTAAACATAAAAAAGAAACAAGGGGTGATTGGCATCCTGACCGGGGGTGGTGATGTGCCTGGATTAAACCCCGCCATCCGAGCAGTAACCATCCGGGCTGCTCGTGAAGGTTACCAAGTAATTGGTTTTCGCCGCGGCTGGGCGGGTTTGGTAGAGATGATACGCGACAAAAACGCTGACAACAGCAATTGCTACCAATACCTAACCAGCGATGTTGTAAATCGTGCTGGGAGAACCGGAGGCACTTTTCTGCACAGTTCCCGCACTAACCCAAGCAACGTCTCAAAGGAAAACGTTCCCGATCACCTTAAAGATGTCTATACTGCCGAAAAGAACGACCTTACTCCTGAAGTGTTGAAAAATCTTGACTACTTAGGCATTGACTATCTTATTCCCATTGGTGGAGATGATACCCTTAGCTACGGAGTTCGTTTGTTCCAGGAAGGCGTGAAAGTAATCGCGATACCTAAAACAATGGATAACGACGTTCCCGGCACCGATTACTGCATTGGTTTCAGCACCTGTGTTACTCGGACGATCAACATGGTAAACACCTTGCGTACTTCTGCCGGCTCTCATGAACGTTTCCTCGTCATTGAAGTATTTGGTCGCTACGCTGGCTTCACTGCTATGCTCCCAACCATGGCTGGCGCTGCTCACCGCTGTGTAATACCAGAATATAAATTCAATATGGAACACCTCACGGAGTTGCTTTCTTACGATCGCGAACAAAACCCCAGCCGCTACTCTATTGTCATTGTTTCCGAAGGGGCAATGTTTGAAGGTGGAGAAATGGTGTTCCAAGATCGTACAACAGACGCGTACGGACATGCCAAACTCGGTGGAATTGGTGATCTAGTATCTTCTGAACTTAAAAAACTTTCACCAAAGTTCAACAAAGGCAAAAAGGTCGAGACAATTACACAAAAACTAGGCTATCTTGTACGTAGTGGTGATCCAGATGCCATCGATTCCATTGTGCCGATGGCTTATGGCAATCTAGCTTTAGACCTTATCCTTAATAAAGTACATGGCCGCCTTGTGGTTCTAAAGAATGGACGATATGATAACATGCCCATCGAAGTAGTAACCAGTCATAAGAAAGTGGTCAACGTGAAAGAGCATTACAACACCGAGCGATTACGCCCGCAATACCGTTCCTTTGAAATGAAGCCTCTGTTCATCATGACCAGCGAAGGATAAAATAAAAAAAGGGATAGGTCCTCTGCCTATCCCTTTTTAGGTTTCAAGATTAGCCAATCTCTCACTTTAACTCCATTGGCTGAACAATACCTAATTCCTCTAATACTGCTTGCCTGCCTTCAGGCGAGACAACTTCCACAATCCTTTCTTCAATATCTGTGATTACTTTATCAGTTTTTACCTTGCCAAACCAGACCGGCAAAGTTACCCACAAAAAGATTAAGACAGCTAAAGTTACTACGACAACCGTTAATGGGAAAATTCCTAATAAATAAAATCCAAAAAGTGAACCAACAAAGGCAATAACTACAACAAATCCAGCGGGGTTTTTATTTACTCCAAGAGGCAAAAAAATTGCAGCTAATAACCCGCTAATAGTTCCTAATCCTATGCCTAAAAGTACATCCATGGGAATGTATTCCGGGAGTAAGGATAACATTGCCTTGCACCACATGCTAATGAGAGGGGAGCAATAGACTTTGCTCCCCTCTCAGAATGATATACTGACTGATGATTATCTGAATAGTGAGAGAATGAACTGCGGTGCCACATTAGCTTGTGAGAGCATTGCAGTAGCCGTTTGCTGCAGGATGGCGTACTTGCTGGCGTTCACTTGCTCTTCTGCCATGTTAGCATTCATAATACGGTTGTAGGCTGCTTCTGTGTTGGTATATTGAACCGTTAAAGAATCCTCTTTGAAGGTCAGTCTTGCCATGAAGGAACCAACTTCGCGAACACCTTGCTTGACACGAGCTAAAGCTGTATCAATTTCTTGAGCAACAGTATATGCCACAGAACCACCTGAAGCTACTCTTGCGACTGCACCTGTTCCGCTGCTGCCGGTTGTTAAACCTAACCCTGTCAGTCCAAAGCCGCCGTTTGAATCATTAGTGAAGCTGAAACCAACACTGCCTCCAGACGAGTCCACCAAGAACGAAAGCTGTGAAACACCAGTTCCATAACCACTGGCACCAGAACCTGAAATCAGACGAGTAGCATTCCATTGAGTTTGATCAGCAATGTTATTGATTTCTGCGGCGTAGTCCAAAAGCTGGGCAGCAACAGCATCGCGCTCGCTTTGACCAATGGTGTCGCCAATGGCTTCCATTGCCTTGTTCTTCATCTTCACCAATATGTCTTGAATCTTGCGCAACCCACCTTCAGCGGTCGCTAGCATGTTCTTTGAGTCTCCAATGCTGTTCAACGCTACCTGCAGCCCTTGCCTACGCACATCAAAGGTCGTCGCTAAGTTCAATCCTGCCGGGTCCTCATACGCATAGTTAATGCGCTTGCCCGTCGCCAATCGAGTCTGGTGCAATGCCAGCTCACCATTCACATAGTTCAATGAGTTCAACGCATTGAGAGCACCAATATTCCCTGCTACACGAGTTACATCTACACTTGCCATTTTAAACCTCCTTGTTTAATTTTGTGGGGTTTTCCTTCCCCATTGATTTTTTGATTTGTTTGCAAAAATACTAAACTTGCAAACTTGATTACACTCCTCTTATCGGATTTCTTTATACAGGCTTTAGTTTTTCAAGCGTAAATTATGCGTAAATTAATTAAACCATTATTTACCTTGCGCTGGCAAGTATTGGTCAATAATCTCATTCAGCTCCTGTTGATATCTTTCCAATTCTTCTTTTGTGATCAGCGATCTTTGATAATCATCCATCATATCTGCTAAAGCATCGGCTCGTATTTGATTGAGTTTCTCTATTGAGCCACGGTAATAATATGCTAATGAGGAAAGCATTTCCCGCCCATCTGGCGGGTGTTCTCGCTTGGTCAATCCAAGAATCTTATCAATTCGATATTTTAACAAAGGGAGCTCAGACGCGTCCATCCTCCCCATATCAATCATTTTTCGTATTTCATTGGCATCTGCCAAACTGGCTGCAATTGGATCAGAATCCAGCTCCAGCACACCTCTAGATACACCCGTATTGATAGATTGAACAATATCCTCAGGTATGACTGGAGGGTAACGATAGCGGCGGCGCACTTCCCATGGTTCGCGATTGATCTGCTCGACGGCTATATGTTTAATCCACTGCTCGCGCCGAATTGATGCGGATTTCCCTTTAGCTGAATGGGTTGAGGATGAAACAGGCGTTTTGGCACTTGATTGAAGCTGTTTTTCTGCCAAGGCTTTCAATAAAGCCTCTAATCCTTGTTTCTCATTGCGCCGATTCATGACATACTTTCCTTAAAATCAGTAAATAAAAAGAAAAGGTTATTACTCCCGTCTATAAGGTTTTAACAGCATAGCAGGAGCTGAAGCATTCCTTCCAGCAATTGCCAACGCTAGAATGGTAACCAAGTAAGGTAGAGCTAAAAAGAATTCATAAGGTAATGATAAACCGGATACCTGCAACCGCAGTTGCAATGCAGAAATCCCGCCAAAGAGTATAGAACCCCAAAAAACACCCCAAGGATGCCAATTAGCAAAGATTATCAAAGCAATGCATACCCAGCCTCTGCCTGCTATAATGCCATATGTAAAAGCACCCAACTGTGCTAAAGCGAGAAACGCTCCACCAGCCGCCATTAAAATCCCGCCAATGACCAAAGCAACTGTACGGATAGCATAGACATTCAACCCGGCAGCATCTACTGCTTCCGGATTTTCACCCACTGCACGGATGGCTAACCCAAACCGAGTACGGTACAGCAACCAAGCAGTTATAGGTACTAAAGCAAGAGCAACATATGTAAGGATATGCTGTTGGAATATTGGACCTACAATGGGCACATCACCAAAAGGTGATATTGGCACAAAGGGACGTATGGAAGGTGGTACTTCAGGTTCACCGAATACTAAACGAAAACCATAAAGAGATACACCACTCCACAATAGTGTCGCCCCAAGTCCTGAAACATGTTGATTAACCCCAAGCCAAACTGCCAACAAAGCCATGACTAATCCGCAGATCGCCCCAGCAAGGACAGCAATAAAAAAACCCAACCAAAGCGAGCCGCTCAAACTTGCCACCGCAAAACCTACAAATGCACCGAGGAACATCGTTCCTTCAATGCTCAAATTCAATACGCCCGCGCGCTCTGCAAACAATTCTCCTAATGTTCCAAATATTAATGGGGTAGCCACCCGCAGTGTTGCTGCAATTAACCCGATAAGAAAAATATCCACTTCCATCATGCTCTCCGAATGCGATAATTCTGTAAAACAAAAAGTGCCAACACAACTAATAATAGTGCAGCTTGCACAACATCTCCTAAATAAATCGGCACACCTAGGGAACGGCTGACTGACTGTGCTCCTGTGTCAATCAAACCAATAAATAAAGCTGCTGGAATAACCCCTAATGGGTTTAGTCCTGCTAAAGTTGCAATAATAATACCGCTATAACCTATACCACCGGATATCGCTTCTATAAGGTGATAATGAATACCCGCTACTTCTCCTGCTCCGGCTACAGCAGCGATTCCACCACTGACCAAGGCTGAAATGAGCATTGTTCGTTGGATATTGATGCCCGAAAAGCGAGCCGCTTCTTTACCCAGACCAACAGCACGCATGCGCAAGCCAAAAGTCGTCCGAGTCAGTACAAGCCATTCAAGCAATATCACAAATAGAGCTATTACGAAACCCAAATGCAATCTTGTGCGTGGAATCAGCTTCACAAACATCGTTCCCGAGGCTATCTCAGGCGATTGAGGCCAGCCGGATATGGGATCGCGCCAAGGACCATTTAGAAAGTAACTAACAATAAAAAGAATCACAGAATTCATCAACAGAGTCGTTACTACTTCATCTACTTCAAGTTTCACCTTAAGGACTGCCGGGATAAGTACCCACAGTACTCCTCCAATAAACCCACCTACAATCATTGCTGGAATTCCAACAGCGGGGGAAACATCTTTTAAAACTATACCCAGCCACGCAGCTACCATAGCTCCGGCAATCATTTGCCCCTCAGCTCCAATATTCCAAAAATTCGCTGAAAATGCAAAAGTAACTGCTGCGCCGGTCAGCAATAATGGGGTAGATTTAACTAAAACCTCTATCGCACTAACATGACTGGATAGCGGTGCAATAAGAAAGTAATAATATGCTTCAAAAGGATTAGCTCCAGCCCAAAGAATTAATACCGATGTTAGAATAAACGTTATTATCACGCCCATAATAGGTATAAGAAAACGAACCCATATAGGGGCAGGAGCTTTTTCAATCCGAAATCCCAACATGCTGTACCTCCCCGCTTAATGTCAAGCTTCCTGACATCATTAATCCCAATTGTTCAATATTCACATCCTTTGCTGAGACAATACCCATAATTTTCCCTTCATAAATTACCGCGATTCGATCAGAAAGTGCAAGTATTTCATCTAAATCTTCTGAAATAAGCAGCACCGCTGCTCCTCGATCGCGCTGCTCCAATAGCTTGCTGCGAACGTAGTCCGTTGCTCCTACGTCTAACCCTCGCGTTGGCTGTGACGCAATAACCACTTTAGGGTGTTGTGAAAACGTACGAGCAAGGATCACTTTTTGCATGTTTCCCCCCGAAAGGGTGCGAATGCAATCGTCGCACTTGGCTTTAATTTGATAATCTTCTATAAGCCGCTGAGCGTTTTCTTTCATTTCTTTATAATCAAGAAAACCAAAAGAAGAAAACGAATCTAGATGAGGCAGAGCTATATTTTCTGCCACACTTAATTCATTTACCACTGCTGTGTGCCGATCCTCAGGGATACAGCAAGCTTTAGCTGCGGTAAACTGTGCCGGCTGAGCAGCGGTAAGTTCTTGGTTGTCAACGATAATTCTGCCGCTATTCGGTTTTAACATCCCAGAAAGTACTTGAGAAAGTTCTGATTGCCCATTGCCAGATACTCCAGCAACTCCTAATATTTCCCCGGCGTGCACTTCAAAGCTCACATCCTTCAATGCTGGTAACCCCTTTCTATCGAATACACTGACGTTCTCTACAACAAGCAACCTTTTCCCTGGCTTATGCTCAACCGCTCGCTTGACTCCAAAGTCTTCTCTGCCAACCATCATTTGAGCTAACAAACGCGGATTAGTCTCATTCTTGTTAACTGTGGCAATGAGGTTGCCATTCCTTAGGACTGAGATCCGATCGCAAATCCTCATCACTTCATTTAGCTTATGGCTGATAAAGATGATAGACAATCCATCTTTACGCAGCTTTTCCAGCGATTCAAATAAAACCTCTACTTCTTGTGGAACTAACACCGCCGTCGGTTCATCCAGTATAAGAATACGCGCATTATGATACAAAGCCTTGAGAATTTCTACCCGCTGCTTTTCTCCGACAGAAAGGTGTTTTACTAAAGCATTTGGATCAACCGCGATGCCAAATTGCTCAGCCGCCTTTGCAACGCGTGCTTGAATTTCTTTTTTATTCAGAATAAACCCTTTAGTCTCAGCTAAAATAATATTTTCAGCCACCGTCAGAGTCGGGACAAGAGTAAAATGTTGGGTCACCATGCCAATTCCCAGCCGAATCGCATCTCTTGGGGAAGCAATATGCACCTTCTCTCCACGCACAAAGATCTCACCGCTGTCAGCATGGTATAACCCATATAATATTCTCATCAATGTTGTCTTGCCGGCGCCATTTTCTCCCAGAAGAGCGTGAATTTCTCCATTTAACAATTCAAAATCTATGGCATTGTTAGCCACCAAATCTCCAAACCGTTTTACAATCCCTCGCAATTGTACAGCAACCATGCAGCTACCTCACAAAAAAACCACCTGTCGCCGCCTAAAGGCGGCGACAGCCTTTTTCTCCTTCAATATAATACTATTCAGCCCTCAACACAGTACATCCTTCCCTAATTTACTAGAGTTAATTCACTGGCTGAGGTTGCGCTTCATCAATATCTACTCTAAAGCTACCATCCTTGATTTGTGCTTCACGTTCTCTTACCTTCTTGACCAAATCTGGCGGGAGCTTAGATTCTGTGTTATGGAATGGAGCTAAGCTAGCTCCACCTTTGGCTACCATGCTGAAGTCCTTCAAATCTTGCGCAACAAAAGTTCCCGCTGATACCTGCTGGATGAGATAATCAACCGTTGGTTTCATGTTCCACACTGCGCTGCTTACGACATAATCTGGCGCAAGTGAATTTTGGTCAGACATATTCCCAAATGCCCACAAGCCCTTTTCCGCAGCTGCTTCAATGACACCGAAACGTTCCGCAAACAACACATCTGCGCCGTTGTCAATTTGGGCTATAGCAGCTTCTTTTGCCGCTGCCGGATCGAACCAACTATTGATGAATGTAACCAGCACGGTAACATCCGGATTCACTTCTTTAGCTCCGGCAATAAAAGCATTAACAAGACGGTTTACTTCCGGTACAGGATAGCCACCTACAACCCCAACTTTATTCGTCTTGGTTAAACCTCCAGCCAGCATACCAAGCAAATATGCCGGTTCATGAATCCAGTTGTCAAATACCGCAACATTTGGTTCCGTAGGACCTAACCCTGAACCAAAGGCAAAGGCAATCTCAGGGTAATCCTTCGCTACGCGTCGAACAGCTTCTTCATTCCCGAAAGCATCCCCCATGATTAAATCCGGCTTTTGCTGCTCGCACACTTCGCGCAATACACGCTCCATGTCACCCGCATAACCGATGTTTTCGGTATAAGTATATTCGATCTTGCCTTCCTCTTTAGCTTTTTGAAGAGCTGCATGAATTACTCCATCCCACGGCTCTTCAATAGGAGTCGCAAATGCCCCAAATACCTTTAACTTCTTTTCAGCTTTAGGAGCTGGAGTTGCAGGCGCCGAACAAGCAGCAGCAACAATAGACAGCAATATGAGACTTACCAAAACTAAGTAAACGGTTCTTTTCAACATATTTCTCTCCTTATCTTTTCAAAATTTAGCCCATAGTTTAGCTTATCAAGAAAAAAATCACAAAGCCCTTTTTTCATCACCTCCTCTCTCATACCAATCCCAAAATTACACACCAATATCCTCATTCCACAACTCTGGTCGAGCAGCAATGAAGTCCTCCATAAGTTTAATGCATTCCTCATTGTTTAATATGACCAATTCCACACCCCGCGAGCGCAAATACTCTTCAGGTCCTTGAAACGTTTTGTTCTCGCCAATGACAATCTTTGGAATTTTATATAACAAAGCAGTCCCGCTGCACATATCACACGGGGAAAGCGTGGAATAAAGTACTGCCCGCTGGTAATCCTTAGCCTTTAGACGACCGGCATTTTCAATGCAATCCATCTCTGCATGCAGAATCGCACTTCCTTTTTGGACGCGCCGGTTATGCCCTCTGCCGACAATCTTTCCATCAATCACCAATACCGAACCGATCGGTATGCCCCCTTCTTGCAAGCCTAATTTAGCTTCTTCTATGGCTGCTTTCATGAATTCATCCATTGCTTTTCCTCCTATATATAAATATAATAGTTACCCGTTGGTATCTTAGTATAATAAGGTCTATGGTTGGAGCGTCTCCAACAATTTTCTAAGTCCCGAAACAAAGTCTTCAAAAAGTACGGCTCGTTTCTGAGCTTCTTGCACTTGATCAGATAATTGTTCGATTTCCTTCGATATATCTTCGACGTTGGACTGAACTTGTTTAATTTCGTTCATGCTTTCAGCAAGCTGATTCTGTAAGTCTTTCTGATTGCTTTCGAGATTGTCCATTCGTCCACTTAATCCTTGCAAGTTATCCAACCGTTCCTGCAGAGATCCTAAATTGCTGCGGATTCCTTGCAAACGATCTCCGATCGAATCAACCTCTTGCCTTGCAACAACAAACTCTGACACAGAAACATAGCGCAGGCCTCCATTCAATGCTGCTAATATACCTATATTTATTACTATAGATAGAAACAGCACAATCACCCCAACACCAATAGCTGCCCACCAATTAGCTGGCGAAGCAGGTGCTTGCTTTCTAGAAGCTTTTTCGGTCGTTTTCTCATTTTTTGGCGGCAATTCATCTAGGGGTACAATAGAGACAACTGGAATGGACGGTTCTTCTTCAGGTCGGGATTCTTCTGATGGGGGTGCATGCTCGCTTTGATTAATTGCTCCTTTTTCTTGAGGCAAAACCACTTCAGTTTCATTCTCTTCTTTCTGAACAAATCCTATTCTGCAATTGGGTTCTAGCTTCTTCCACAAGGGGTCTTTAATCCTGCATTTTTGTCTAAAATCATCTATAGATTGAAAAGGACGTTGGTCAATGATACGTCTAGCTAATGCGCGTCCCACACCGGGTAAAGTGATAAGCTTCCTCAAGCTCGCGGTATTGATATCCACTAGCTCTCTTACTTCATCTGACTCTTCTGGCACAGAAAACAAACTATCCGAGTCTATTTCATTCATTCCCACTTCCTTAGTTGAGAACCAAATATAAAGCGTTTTCAAGCTTATTTTTTACATTTTACCATAACCTTCAACATAAAAACAATCCTTTTTATTGAATTTCTGCCCGCTTTAGTTTATAATCATCATAGCGATGCGTATTTAAGGATATTAATTATGAATTCATTCAAATGGGTGCTACGGTTTGTTGTTGTTGTTATTATTTTTTCTCTTGTCGGCTTCGGAATCTATCTAGGCTTTCCCTATCTATACCAGCAATGGATCAAACCCCTTGAGGAACAAGGCTTGCAATTAAAAGAGTTAAAAACACAGTTCAATAATAACCAAGAAAGCTTTTCCACACGATTAACAGACTTACAGGATCGCATTCAAGCTCTAACATTGCAGCAAGATAAAAATAAGGAGGTTATTAGTAATCTCGCTCAAAATATCGAAGAGATCAGCCGGCTGAAGAACACCCAAGAAGCCCTAGCAAAACAAGCAGAGAACCTAAATATTGAAATAGAGAAATATGCCTCCAATTCAGAAGCACTTAACAAGCAATTCGGCATAATTAATACTCATCTCCAAGAACAACAAACCATGCTTGCAACTTTATCCGTACAAAATCAGCAACAGGCAACTGCTATATCAAAGAGAGAACAAGAGACCATTTTGATCAGAATTCTCGAGTATATATCACATAGCCGCTCCGCTTTCGCAAGCAAAAACTATGGCTCAGCTCAAGAAGACTTGCAAGCAGCCCGCGACTTACTTAACCAAGGTATCCGCCAGCAAACCTTCAGTCAAAGTTCGTCTCTCGCAGCAATTGATCAAAGACTTGAGCTGGTAATAAATGAACTTAACACTAATCCTCTTTTAGCAGAAGAGGATCACGATATTTTATGGCTTATGGTGATGAACGCCTTATCAAACACTGACAGAGAAGACTCAGTACCATTTGTCATTACACCTTCACCTCTAGTTGGAACAACAACGTCAACACCTCCAAGCAGAACACCAACGTTTACACCTCCTGTTGAGACACCAATGCCTACACCTATCCCAACCGAAAGATTATAATTAATGAGTTATCACAATATTACTTTTAGGAAAAACTTATGTACAATGAAAACTGGGTAAAAGGATTTTATGGTGCAATCACGATATGCGATGACCAAGGCATCATCTTAGCGATGAATGAACACAGTGAAAAGACTTTTGCAGATCAAGGAGGACGCACCTTAATCGGCAAATCTCTGTTCGATTGTCATCATGACTCCTCTAATCGCAAAATTCGTAAGATGCTTGAAACTCAACAGCCCAATATCTACATTGTAGAAAAGAATGGGGAAAAGAAAATCATCCTCCAAGCTCCATGGTATGAAGAAGGTCAAACCCTTGGAGGCTTAGTAGAAATATCTATACCGTTCTCAGGTGAAATTCCAGTCATAAAACGGTAACTCATTAGCAGCTAACAGAAAGACCACTCAAATTGAACAGCAAGCAATGATTGAACAGCAAGCAATGGAAGAACAACACAACATCACTCTAACCAGAATTGAAGGCATAAAGGTAGGGCACGCCCATGATGAAAGTGCACTTACTGGCTGCACAGTTGTCTTATGCGAAAATGGCATGGTATGCGGGGTAGATCAACGCGGCGGTGCGCCGGGCACACGCGAAACAGATTTGCTGCGCCCTATGCATCTCGTACAGGAAGTACATGCAATATTGCTTAGCGGTGGCTCCGCTTTCGGTTTAGCCGCCGCCGACGGTGTCATGCGTTATCTTCATGAACGCGGCATAGGATATGAAACCGGCATTGCCAAAGTTCCTATTGTCCCGGCTGCAGTGATTTTTGATCTTGCTATTGGCAAAGCAGATGTTTTTCCCACAGCTGAAATGGGATACAAAGCTTGCTTGAATGCCTCTTCTCAACCTGTTTTGGAAGGCAATGTTGGCGCTGGTATCGGAGCCACAATTGCTAAAATTAAAGGGATGAAACATGCAATGAAAGCGGGAGTAGGTAGCTCTTGCATTGAGATAGGCAAACAGATTAAAGTTGCAGCTTTGGTTGTACTAAATGCCTTAGGGGAAGTAATAGACCCTTGCTCTGGAAAAATTTTAGCTGGAGTTCGTAACAATGCAGAAAACCTTAGCCCTCCCTTTCAATTTATCAGCACACTATCCATCATGGAGCAATGGCTAGAGGTCCCAATCTTTCGTGATTCGACCATCCTTTCAAACACCACCATCGGAATAGTAGCTACCAATGCACGCCTAAACAAAGAAGAGGCAAACAAAGTTGCTCAAATGGCGCACAATGGCTTAGCTAGAGCCATCAGGCCTGCTCATACCATGTTTGATGGAGATACCATTTTTGCTCTTGCCTCAGGACAAGAAAAAGCTGATGTTAATCTCATCGGTGCATATTCAGCTGAAGCTATTGCTATAGCATGCAAACGCGCCGTTATAACGGCGCGTTCCATTGGAGGGTTGCCCGGATTAGCCCAATTCACCAGTAAACCAGGCGTTCAAATATAACGATCAATCAATTGTCCTGTACCTTCCAGTGAAGGTGTAGGGGTCTTGTTGATCATTTCGACGATGGCTGCCGCAAATCGCTTTTCTTGCTCTTGCTGCTGCTTCATTACTGCAACGGATATTTCAGTCATGATCTGCTGGGAGCGAATGCCGCTCGCCTCGCCATAAGAAGAAGATTGAAGACTTGATATTTCCATAATTATATTTTCGGTAAATTATTTCAGAACTTTAGAGAATGGATGTGGTAGAATCCATCTATCATTTTCTTCGTTAAGCCATTCTTTAATGGCTTGCATATTTATATATCAAACAGGGAAGGATAGAATAACAAGTAAATGAAACCATTATTCAACCTCTTATTGTTATTATGCATACTTGGATTAGCCTGCTCAACTCAATCCTATCAAGGGATTATCCAAACAGCCATCGTTCAGACACAAACATCATTACCTACCTCTACCTGGACATCCAGTCCTACAATTCCTCCAACTGCCACCGAACAGCCTACGGCAACAATCACCCCAACCATCGAAGCTAAGGCTCAATCAGAAAATGGATCGTCCGAACCTAGTCCAGAGATGAAAACCTTTCTCGAAAAACTTTTAGCCGAAAATATTATCAACTCAAGCGAAGGAACATTTTATAAAATAAAAGATTTTGATCACTCCCTAAATAAAATTGGGCTCGAAGGTCTATTCCTTTCGCCAAGCGGGCATTCTCCCCAATATTTTATCCTCCGAGCTGATTTAAGCTGGTCAACCGATGGAGGGGCCGCGACAGACTGGGCATTATGTGCTCCTCTGATTGCTTTTCATCAAACAGACAAAACCTTTTATCTATACACTTTTGCCATTGGCAGTGGCAGTCCGGTTAACTTGCTTCGTTTCTCCAATAACATACCCACCCGCCTCAACCGCGGCTCTTCTGCCAATTTAGCAACTCCTGAGGGCAAAGCTAAAATCGCTATAGTGCTACTCAATAATGCTATTCGATTATACATCAATGACAAATTGGTTGACACCGCTAATTACAGCGGCTTTGCCACCGCTTCGGAAAATCCGGGCATATTAAGTGTGGGTATGATGTCAGGCAACAGCACAGGCTACGGATTTCGAGTGAAAATGACAAACATCGAGCTGTGGGAAATAAAGAATTCCCAGTAAAGAAAAGCTAAAAACTTATATCACTCCAAAATAAA
>DAOUFY010000107.1:0-46983 GCA_034429745.1 Anaerolineales bacterium | reverse complement strand
AATTTTTTAATGGCTTCATCTAACCAATATTCAGCATCATCCAAAGGATGTTCACAAATAAATTGCATAATATACTGGATTAACATTGGATGACCGCCACTCTCTTCATACACTCGTTGTAAGAATATTTCAGGAAAAGATGTATTGATAGGTTCTTGCATAAGTGAACATGCATCTTCGTAATCTAGAGGGTATAGATTGTACCATTCCAATACATCTCTTAGAGGAGACGTAAGGTCAACTTTAAAAGCATTTATTTCCCTTGCGCCGCAGAAAACTGCAGTAAAAAATTCGCTGATTCCTGGGGTGTTACTAAGTAAAGCACGCCAATGATCCCAATAAGCTTTGCTCCATTCATAGGGAATAATTCGTTCGATTTCATCAAAAATTACAATAATTCGAGGTATAAGAGGTGTCTGGCTCAATGTAGAAAGAATTATTGATTTGAATAGAGAAAAATCAAGATTCTGATATGTTTGGACAGTATGGTTTAACGCTTCTTGTATGTTGGAAATAATGATGTTCCAGAGATATGATTGTGTGACTTCAGCAGGAAGCGTCATACCATCGATATATATAGGAATAATTTTTACTCCGCTTTTCTCTAAAAGTTGTTTGCAAGAATCCAATTCAATTTCAAGCCGTCTTAAAAGAGTGGTTTTTCCCATTCTTCTTGCTCCAGAAATGGCAAAGGATTTTCGCATACTTCCAGGGAGACCACTCATCAATTCTCCAAGAAGTCTATATCTTCCATAACAAAGTTGAGGATTAATTAGGGCAGGATGATAGGGGTTATTCATCTTTTATTCCTGCTCGTCTTCTGATCCAACGTTTTAAGATATTTAATCGGATACGGAATTTGCCATTCTCTTCAGTAATTAATCCATAACTTAGTAAATGATATATTGATTCTTCATCGAGATAAGATATATCATTCAACTCATCCAAAGCAATCTTTTCCAAGATGCGCTCTTCTTCAGGAAAGTTGGTTCTGAGTAGTTCAATAATTTGTTCCATCTTGTTGCTCTCATCACGAATAAAACAAGATAATTGTTCATGTACTATCTGTTTAGTAATATTAAGGGGGCGGGTTGGATTTGCTTTAGTGATCCTACTACAAAAAACACGAGTTAAGAATGGGTGGCCAGCGGTTTCTTCAAAAACTGCTTTGATAGCATCTTCTTCCCAATAAACACTCATACCTTTGCCAAGTGATTCAATCATTTCTCTACATTCTTCATATTCAAAGGTTGATAGGTAAACTGGTTTATAAAAACTAAAAACAGGATTTTCGCGCCCTTCCCAATACCCTTGATCATTGATGGCAGCATTTGCAGCTGCAACTATACTGGAGATATAACCACGATATCGTTCAGTTTGAGCCAAACCACGCAATTTGCCGAAAAATTCAATGTATCCATCTACACCTGGCTGATTTCCAACCGGCAAGACTTTTTCTAATTCATCGAGGATGATGATAAGTTTATTTACTTGAGGATATTTCTTTTCAACGACTCCATCTAGGAAGAGGCGAATATCCTCGTCAAAAATGAGTCCACATTCTTTGCCTTTATTTGGTATATCACTGAAGCGTTCCACCTGTCCAAGTCTTAAAACCTGGTGAAGTTCAGGATAACGGAATACTAATCTTTTATATAGGTCGCGCTCTAATTCCCAATAGATTGGAGCAAAGCTATTGACTTCTTGTGCTATACCACTTTGCAAATCTACGTAACAAACAGCTTCTTCTCTGAGCTTCTCATCTCTTAGCTGATAGATAAGAGATGTCTTACCTATTTTTCGTAATCCAAATATTCCAATAAAATTACCTTGATATATAAGATCAACGAGTTGATAAATGATATTTTCTCGTCCAAAAAATTTTCTTCCAGAAACTGGTAAAACACTGTCATATAAATCTCTTTGTCCAAGGTATTGTCGAAACAAGTCTAAAATAACTTGTAATGCATTATCTTTTTGTTCAAGCTCTTTTTGACTAATGGGGATAATAGCTTCTCTATTGTCTCCGAGTATACTCATCACTAAATCGCGGATTGAATTAGTATCAGAAGTGATGATTAATGCGATTGTATTATTGGGTATTATTTCTTTTCCCCCACCTATCAAGCCAATAGAGCTCTGGGATGTCAGTGAGGTTAAATAGTTTTTAAGTTCATAAACTTCTCTCGGAGTGGGCTGTTTCTGAAAACATCGAGCAAGGTAAGCGCCGTGGATATTAAATGATTCTTTAAGGACAGGATCATCTACCTCAATGATTAAATCAGTGATGTACTTAGGTAAATCCCTTCTACCGGCAATATTAACTCGCATATTTGCCGAAGTAAAAAAGTCGTATGTTAAGCCAACTAAATGGCTGCGCTCAAATGCTTTGAATCTAAGGTAGAAAGGATCATTCATATTAAACTTTTCCCGTTTCTCTAATCTCTTATATACTTTGCCAGCCTCTTCTATGCTTGCTGCATCTCCTTTAGACATCAATACTTGGGCAAGTCCATTCAATAATTGTTGATTTTCTCCAACTTGTTTAAGTCCTTCTCTAAATATTTTTTCTGCTGATTCAAAGTTGTTTTTTCTTCTTTCCATTTGACCATAAAGGTCATATAGTTGTGAATTTTTAGGATAGGAAGCAATAGCTTGTTTTATGACTTGCCGAGCTTCCTGTACCCAACCTAGTTGGCGGCACATTTTAAAGTAAGCAACAAAAATTTCTGGACCTGCTCCTCTGTGAATGGCTTCATGAAAATATTTTTTAGCTTCATCATATTTACCTTCCGTGTGAGCTATGGCTGCTTTTGCATACAATTCTTTTACTTTATCGGTGTCTTTTATTGAGGCTACTTTGTTTGTTGGAGGAAGAAATATATTATTGTCTGCCTTGTCAGGTAATTTATTTGTTAGGGTAAGTGTTTTTTGCTGGATTAGCTTTTCTGCGATAACTTCAACTGAACGAGCTGTCCAGCCTGTTTTTTTTGTTTTCTCGAGTTCAAACTCAACTAAATCACCTACGGTAGGAAGAGGTGAATGAGGTAATAGGTTGATGTAATCTAACCAGACGACTCTGCCATCAGCAAGACGAATATGTCCATATTTCTCTTTTGTGTTTGTGGCATATACAAAACCTCTAATTTTATTTGTTTGGTTTGGTGATAATTTATCTTTATCGTGTTTGATAGATTGAGATGATTCTTGTGGTAGAAGCTCTATGTTCTGTTGATTAATATCTGAAGTTACCTGTGTTATGGTAACGAAAGTCTCGCCTGATGGTCTGGTGATATCAACCCCTTCCAAGTACTTTTCAAGATGAGTCCGGCTTATTCGCCATTCTCCAGAAAATTTCCTGCCTGGTAATAAGCCTTGTTCTAATTCTTTTATCAAAATTTCAGGGGATAACTGCAGATATTCTGCAGCTTGATCAAGGGTGAGAACAGGAGGATATTCTTTTTCGTTCATGTTTTTTAGTGAGGTAGTTATAAAATCACTCTTTATATAAGTATAACAAATCCTTTTATAGTGAACAAGTTAATACGTATAGGTGAACTTATTGGGTTGTCTCTTAATTTGTTGGTAACAGAGAGAGAAAAATGATACAATATAACAGATAAATAAACAGTTGTGAATGGGGATGGAAGATGGAGGAGGATAGCCAAAAGGCTGGTATTGACCAATCAGAATTGGACGCATTATTAAACAGCTTAAAGAAGGATGAAGCGGTTTCTGAAGCAGCTTTAAGTTCACAATCCGCGTCAAAGCTAAAAGAATCTGAGGCAATGCCAACGAATAATACCCAAGAAGGGTCGTCCTCGATGGAAATCGATCAGGCAGAATTGGATAAGCTGTTGGCAGAACTAGGGAGTGAGGAGGGTTTGGCAGCTCCATCAGAAATAGCTGTCAAGCAAACCACGGCTCAGAGTACCTCTTCGACGAATATTGATCAGGCGGAGTTGGATAAGCTGTTGGCAGAACTGGGAGATGAAGAGATATTTGCAGACTCTCCTGAACAAATTATTGCTGCTAAGCAAGCTTCCTTAAAGAGCAGCTCTTCTACCGATATTGATCAGGCGGAGTTGGATGCTCTGCTAGCCTCTATGGGTGATGACGAGCTATTCTCTGACGAGCCGCCGCAGGTCAATAAATCAAGCAGCGCGGCACCTCCGCCGAAACAAGAAAGACCGCTAAGCCAAGAAGAAATTGATGCTTTGCTTGCTTCGCTTGGCAATTAAAGGAATACAAAGGACAGAAAATGAGTCGTACAGAACGCCAAGAGAGAGAACGGCGAGATATGATCATCGTTCTTATTTTGACTCTTTTGTGCGTAATTTTATTTGGAGTAGGCAGCCTAATTTCATTTGAGTCAGGTGTCTTTAACATGGCTGGTATGTATCCTGACGACACTATGGTAACAGTAGTGCCTACACTTGGTTCTAACCCTAATGCCACGCCTACCCAACAAGCTTCTCCCACAATTTCTGCTGCCCAAGATCAAAAGAAACCGCAAGGTTCAGAAAGTGGTTTCGGAGTTGGTTTTTCTCAATTTATTGATGCATTTGCAGCAGAAGGTTTTTCTTTCGAAGAGAAAAGATCCACTCAGCAAATACGGGAAGTGGAAGGTAAATCGGCTATTGCGTTGGCAGCGCTGAAAATTGTTGGTCATGGTGAGGTTATTGAATCAACTCTAATGGTTATTCATTATCCTCGAAATGACCCTGAGGAGTTAAAGAAGAATTTAGGTTATATGGTTAAATCACTCAAATTGGCGCTGCCACATTGGAAGGATGCGGTGATATGGTTTTACGCGAATGTAGCAGCGCTGGCAAAGAAACAGGAAGCTCCGCGCGAAAGCAGTGTAGTGTTTGAAGGTGTGCGCCTACACCTCAAGCTGAATACGATGCCGGATTTGCTTTATTTATCTTGTGAGTCAATTGCTCCTTAGCCCAACTTAGTTTTCTTTTCTCCCTGCCTGCAGGTTATGAAAAAAGGAATGGTGAATCAATCTCCTCCGCAACCGATATATGTTCGTCAGCGCAAGCCGGCGACTTCCATCCCGAGCTGGCGGCGAATTTTGCATGATACAGTACAGGTGATTCTGGGAATTGTGCTTGTCTTTGTATTGGGGGTGTTTGTACTGATAACTTTGCATCAGGTTCAATACCAAGGGCGTATTGTTGCAGGAGTTTGGTGTTATGGGGTTGATTTGTCTGGCTTACCCAGGGAGCAGGCAGCAGCTTTGCTTGCTGCAAAGAATTCTTACCCTGCGCAGGGGCTGATTGGCTTTAGGTACGGAGAAAATACGTGGATCTATAAGCCGGGAGAACTCGGTCTTTCTACAAATATCCAAGAAAGCGTTGCCCAAGCAGAGCGATGGGGAAGACGGATGGGGCTGCTGCCAAGCTTGAAAGAACGTCTTCAGGCTTGGTTTTTTGGAGTTGAGCTGCCACTGCTGCGAGTATATGATGAACGGATTGCAAATCATATCTTAACCCAACTAGCTACTCAAATAAACCAGCCAGCTGTGGACGCTCAGCTTCACTTGGATGGGTTAACCGTAAAAGTAACGCCAGCTCAGACAGGAAAAACGCTGAATGTTCAGGCAACATTAGAACAATTACGCACACTCATTCTCAGTGAAAAAAGCGGCTGGGTAGATTTGGTTGTAGAAGAAACGAAACCGACTGTCGTAGATGTGGAACAAGAAGCGCAGCAGGTGAGGCGCATCCTCAGTGCTCCCTTTACCTTAACCAGTCCAGATCCTTTACCTCAAGATGTTCTTTTACCTTCTTTTTCTCCGCAGGAATTGGCTCAGTGGTTAACGCTTAGACAAACGCAGTACCCTGAAGAGGGCGGTGTTCAAGTGGTTTTGCAGTTGGATGAGCTGAGGCCACGTTTAGAACAACTTGCCTTAAAAGTAAATGCATCTCCTGAGGATGCGCGTTTCATTTTCAACGACGAAACGCGTCAGCTGGAACTGATTAAACCTGCGGTAATTGGGCGGTACTTAGTTGTGGATAAAACCCTGCGCCAGATTGAGGAAAGCTTGCTGCGAGGTGAACATCAGACGGCATTAGTCTATGATCGAGTTAACCCGCGGGTTATGGATAATGCGACCGCTCAGGAATTGCAGATTACCTCATTGGTAGGAGAATACACGTCGTATTTTTATGGATCAGATGAAGCTAGAATCCAAAATATTGTTGCTGCAGCTAGCCGTTTTCATGGCTTGCTAGTAGCACCGGGGGAGGTGTTTTCAATGGCTTCAGTGATGGGTGATGTGAGCTTGGATACTGGGTTTGCAGAGGCGCTGATAATATACGGAGATCGAACGATAAAAGGCGTTGGCGGTGGAGTATGTCAGGTGAGCACAACACTTTTTCGCAATGCTTTTTTCAGCGGTTTTCCGATTATTGAGCGTCATCCGCATGCTTACCGAGTTTCATATTATGAATATACAGCCGGCATGACGCGCGATCCTCAGTTGGCAGGTTTGGATGCAACAGTTTTTGTGCCGGTGGTAGATTTTAAGTTCAAGAATGACCTCTCATCGTGGCTGCTGATGGAAACGTATGTGAATGTTCCAGCCCGCACGTTGAAGTGGAAATTTTATGGAACGCCGGACGGACGAACAGTAGAATGGGAAACAACAGGCTTAACACACGTTGTGGAAGCACCTGAGCCGCGTTATGTTGAAAACCCCGAGTTGCCACCTGGAAAAATAAAACAGGTAGATTGGGCAGCTGATGGTGCTGATGTAAAAGTAAGCCGGACCGTTTATCGCAACGGTGCAGTGTATTTTACTGATGAGTTTTTCACTCATTATGTGCCCTGGGCAGATGTTTATGAGGTGGGACCAGGCACTGAACTGCCAGATGATAAATCGAAAGGGGAGTATAAGAAGGATAAAAAAGATGAGTAGAATCTTAGGAAATGAAAAGCGAGCCTAACAGTGGGTGAGGTTGTGCTATAATGTAGAGTTTGTATGACAAATATTGAGCAGGAGTTACTTCGCGGCTTAAATGTTCAGCAACAGCAAGCGGTAATGGCTGGCCCTGGACCTGTCTTGGTCTTGGCGGGACCTGGTTCAGGCAAGACGCGCGTATTAACTCACCGCATTGCTTATATCATCAGCCATTTTCAAGTGCGTCCACCGCGGGTGCTGGCAGTAACTTTTACCAATAAAGCTGCGCGAGAGATGGAACAACGTGTGCAGCAAATGCTCGGAGCGAAAACCCGAGGCTTGGTTTTAGGCACGTTTCATGGGGTTTGTGCCCGTTTCTTGCGCCGCGAGGCAGATGCTTTGCCTGTCAATGCTAATTTTGCTATTTTCGATTCGGACGATCAAGTAAAACTCGTTGAGCGGGCGTTAGAGGAATTGAATATTGATAAAAAAAGGCATACACCGCGATCGGTGCATGGAGCAATATCTTACGCTAAAAACGAGTTGCTGATGCCGGAGGACTTAACCGCTACGGATTATCGGAGTGAGGTCATCCGTCGCGTGTTTCGCCGCTACCAAGAACTTTTGATCACAAATAATGCTTTGGATTTTGATGACTTGCTGGTCTATACTGTGCGTTTGCTGGAAGAACAGCCAGAAGTGCGCGAACGCTATGCTCGTACTTTTGAGCATGTGTTGGTGGATGAATTTCAAGATACCAATTTAGCCCAGTATGCCATTGTCAAACATTTAGCTTCTTTTCACCGCAATATCTTTGTGGTCGGAGATGTAGATCAATCTATTTATCGTTGGCGCGGCGCAGACTACCGCAATGTGCTGCGTTTTCGGGAAGATTATCCTGATGCTCAAGTGGTTTTGCTGGAACAAAATTACCGTTCAACTCAAACTATTTTGGATATTGCGATGGCGGTTATCAATGAAAACCCTAATCGCACACCTAAAAAGTTGTTCACTGTACGTGGGGCAGGGAAAAAAGCTGTTCTGCATGAGGCGTACGATGATTATGCTGAAGCAGCTTATGTAGTGGAACAAATTGCTCTCCTGATTCAGAAAAAAGAAGCGCAGCCGGGTGATATTGCAGTGATGTATCGAACCAATGCTCAATCCCGCGTGTTGGAAGAAGCTTTTCTAAGAGCAAATTTGCCTTATAAAATTGTTGGGGCTCAGCGCTTTTATGGACGCCGCGAGGTGAAGGATATTATTGCGTATTTGCGTGTCATCAGCAATCCGCGCGATGAAGTGAGTATGGTGCGGATTATCAATGTCCCGCCGCGTAAGATAGGTACGAAGACATTGGAAATGTTGCGCATGCTGGCTCAACGCGCCGGCTGTACTATGGGTGAGTATTTACTGGAGTTACCCGAGGAAGAGGCAGTTCGCTTGGGCACAGGCGGCGGCAAAGCCTTGCTGGCTTTTAGAGAGTTGTATGCACAATGGCGCGCTCTAGGTGAAGACGCAGACCCGCGAACAGTTATGGATCGAGTGCTGATGGATGTAAATTACCGCGAGTATATTGACGATGGTAGTGAAGAGGGATTTGAACGCTGGGAAAATGTCATGGAATTGCACCGTTTAGCAGCAGAAAACAGTGGGTTGAAATTGGCGGCTTTTCTTGAACAGATCGCTTTGGTTTCGGATCAGGATACACTTGAAGCAAGTAGCCAAGCACCAACCTTGCTCACGCTCCATGCAGCTAAAGGTTTGGAGTTTCCAGTCGTTTTTATTGTGGGCTTAAATGATGGTGTTCTGCCTCATATCCGTTCTTTTGATGATGAGGAGCAGATGATGGAAGAACGGCGATTGTTTTATGTAGGCATAACCCGCGCAAAAGATCGGCTATTTCTCACTTACTCTCAAACCGGCTTTTCCCAAGGTTATGCTGATGTTGCTGAGCCTTCGCGATTTTTAGAACGCCTATCTTCAGACTTGTTTGAGCCGACGCCCAAAAATGAGCGACGCAAGGGTTACAGTGGAGGTGCAAGCTGGGGAGGTACATCACCAAAAAGCAGCAGCATGGCGCCGGCGGTTGAAGAATGCCGTTATCATGCCGGATTGCATGTGCAGCATCCTTTATGGGGTGAGGGCTTGGTGCTGAACAGTGTATTGGAAGGCAATGAAGAAATTGTAGATATCTTTTTTGAAAATGTTGGCTTGAAGCGAGTAATTGCATCAATGGCTAAATTGCAGGTGATGATAAAAGACTAATGGTGATATGCCTATTCTATCCCCCAATGCCTTGGAAGTAATCAGCCGCAGCGCGGAACAAACGCGTCGGATTGGGATGCGTTTAGGAAGTTTGCTGCGCGGTGGTGATTTGGTAGCATTGGGAGGAGACTTGGGCAGTGGGAAAACAACCTTTGTTCAAGGAATTGCAGCGGGTTGGGGAAGTGCAGATATTGTAACAAGCCCAACTTTTGTGCTGATCAATGTATATCAACGCCCAAGTTTAGCACAAAAACCGCTGGAAGAAGAAAGGCTGTATCACTTTGATGCATACCGTTTGACGGGCACTGCAGAACAGGTGTTAACGCAAGCAGTTGACCTTGATATAGAAACAATGCTCACAACTGGTGTCTTAGTTGTTGAGTGGGCGGAGCGCGTCTTGGAGGCGTTGCCTAAAGAAATGCTGCGCATTCAATTTCGGTTGATTGACGAACAGCAGCGAGATTTGATGATCACGGCACTTGGGGAACGATACGAGAAAATGTTAACTGACCTTCGTTATCTGATCTATGGCGGATAGGGAATTGATCCTGGCGTTGGATACTGCTTCTCCCACGATGGGGGCAGCTCTATATGATGGTAATGAAATTCTCTCAGAAAGTGTATGGCATTCTGCTAATTACCACAGTGTACAACTAGCTCCTCTCATTGCACGTTTGTTTGAGTGGTGCAGTGAGCCGTTTTCGGCTTTGCAGGCTGTAGTTGTTGCCACTGGGCCGGGTGGTTTTACTGCGTTGAGAATTGGTTTAGCCTTAGCCAAAGGCATTTGTTTGGCTCAACATACGCAAATCATTGGCATACCTGCTTTACATGCGATAGCATGTGCACAACCATTGCCTTGCCTGCGTCCTGCTCGTTTGGCAGCCGCATTGCAGGCAGGCAGAGGAAGATTTGTAGTGGGCTGGTATGAAGCGGCTCAGGAGTCGGGAGCGGGCTCTTATTTACCAAAAATAGAAGAAGCTTACCTTACATGGGGCTGCAATCGAGTCCGTTATGAACTATTAACACTTCCACAGTTGATTGAAAAAATTGCGGCATATGTTCATGCTCATCCTGAATCATCGGGTATGACGATTCTAAGCGGTGAATTTAACAGTGCGGCGCGGGAATACATCCTTCAACAAAAGAAGGGTTTGCCTGATGGCTCCCTTGTGCTTTCTCCACCAGCGCAATCATTGCGTCGTCCGGCATTTTTAGCCGAGTTGGGCTGGCAGCGCTGGCGGCGCGGTGAAGTTGATGATCCGCATAATTTGGCTCCCATTTATTTATCAGGGTAGAGCGTTTGAGTAAATGTTCTTTCTTGTTAGAGAGAAATGCGTGAAATTATTATTCGTCCGATGGAAGCAACCGATCTTTCTCAAGTTGAGGAGATAGATCGCCTCTCTTTTGCCAGCCCTTGGCCCAAAGGGGCTTTTTTATCTGAACTTCAAGCTTCGCATTCACTTTGCTGGGTTGCAGAAGTATCAGAAATTCATCAGGTGGCAGGAGTCATTGTTGGTTGGCTAATAGAAGATGAATTGCAAGTAGCTACTATTTCGGTTCATCCTGATTGGCGCAATTTTGGAATTGGGCGGCGCTTGCTGGCACAATTACTGCAGGATAGTCAGGCCAAAGGAGCTAAAGTTGCATTTTTAGAAGTGGCGGCTTCCAACCAAGCTGCTCAGAATCTTTATCAAAGTTTTGGGTTCAAGGTTCAGGGAAGGCGCAAGAATTATTATGCTGCTGAAAAGGACGATGCACTGCTTATGGTATTGGAGAGGGTGGAAGTAGTGGAGGTGAACTGTGGATAATCTTGAAGCACTTAAACAAATCGCTGCAGAAGTAAAGCAATGCGAACGGTGTGTATTACATTTATCGCGGAAAAAAGCTGTGCCAGGTGATGGCAATGCCTATGCCCAAATTATGTTGATCGGTGAGGGCCCCGGCTTTCATGAAAATGAACAGGGTCTGCCTTTTGTTGGAGCCGCGGGTAAATTTCTTGAAGAATTACTGGCTTCGATTAATCTGCGGCGGGAGGATGTGTTTATTACGAATGTAGTCAAATGCCGTCCACCAGCTAACCGCGACCCATTGCCGGATGAATTGGCTGCCTGTGATGATTACCTTGAACGTCAAATCAGGATTATTAACCCAAAGGTGATCGTAACGTTGGGTAGATATTCTATGGCAAAATTCTTGCCAAATGCGAAAATCAGTGTTGTGCATGGCACACCAAAATGGGTAAATGGAAGGCTGATTGTACCAATGTACCATCCGGCAGCTGCGCTGCATCAGGGTTCACTGAAGCCTCATGTAGAGGCGGATTTCAAGCGACTGCCAGAGTTTATAGCCATGGCAGATCACCCTCCGCGGCCAAGCAAGTCAGAATCAACAGCTGCCCCTTCTGCTGTGATGATGGAACTACCGGTTTTTTCTGATGATCATACGGCAAAGGAAGAGCTTAAACCATTTGAAGAGAAGCGTTCAGAATCTGCAACACAATTGACGTTATTTTAGAAAAATGATTTAGAAAATTGTTTTGGAAAATAATAAGCTATATGAGGATATAGAAGCTATGAGCGATGATGTAATGAAAAAAATACTTTTGGATAAGTTGGAACATTGTACAGCTCAAGTAGCCGTATTGGGGCTGGGCTATGTGGGGCTTCCATTGGCTGTCGTCTTTGCTCAAGCAGGGATGAATGTTCTTGGAATTGATCCGGACAAGCGGAAAGCCGATTCGATCAACCGCGGTGTCAGCTATATAGCCGATGTGCCGACAGAACAAGTGGAGCGTTTGGTAAAAGTTGGCAAACTGCGCGCTTCAACGGATTTTTCGCTGCTAAAAGATGTTGATGCAGTATCTATTTGTGTGCCTACTCCCCTACGAAAAACCGGCGATCCGGATCTCTCTTATATATTATCTGTTACAGAGGAGTTATCGCGGTATGTGCATCCTGGTATGGTGGTAGTATTGGAATCTACCACATATCCGGGTACCACACGGGAGATTCTGCTGCCAAAACTGACGAGTGGTTCAGTTCCGCTTAAAATTGGAGAGGAACTCTTTTTAGCTTTTTCACCCGAACGGGTTGATCCTGGTCGAAAAGACTGGACAACGGTCAACACGCCTAAAGTGATTGGAGGAATTACACCGCAGTGTACTGAAGTTGCCGTAACTTGGTATCGCCAAGCAATTCAGACAGTTGTGCCGGTTTCTTCAACTGAGGTGGCTGAAATGGCGAAATTACTGGAAAACACTTTTCGCATGATCAACATAGGCATGGTGAACGAATTGGCGCTGATGTGTGATCGCTTAAAGATTGACGTGTGGGAGGTAATTGAAGCGGCGGCAACCAAACCTTTTGGTTTTATGAAATTTTTACCGGGTCCTGGCTTGGGCGGGCACTGCATTCCCATTGATCCGCTTTATCTTTCTTGGAAGCTGCGTTCCCTAAATTATACTGCGCGTTTTATTGAATTGGCTTCGGAGATCAACACTTATATGCCGCGTTATGTGGTCTCTAAAGTGCAGGATGCGCTGAACTCGCAGAAAAAGCCGCTCAATGGCAGTCGAATTTTGGTGCTGGGAGCAGCCTATAAAGCAGATATTGACGATCTGCGCGAATCACCCGCACTGGATGTGATGAATTTGTTGATGGAAAAGGGTGCATGGGTGGAGTATCACGACCCTTATGTTACTCATATTGATGAAGATGGTTTGATAATCAGCAGCGTGGAAGATGAGATGGAAGCAGTGCGAGCTGCCGATTGCGTAGTTATCGTAACTAATCACAGCTGCTACGACTATCAAGCAATTTTCAAAGAAGCTGCGTTAATTGTTGACACGCGCAACGCCATTGGCGTAAGAGACCCTAAAGTGTTTGTGTTGTAGGCGAATTTATGGCTAGGTATCTTATTAGTGGAGTAGCTGGTTTTATTGCCGCGCGGGTGGCGGAGATGCTGCTTGAGCAAGGGCATGAGGTTGTTGGTTTGGATAATCTCAATCATGCCTATGATGTTCGCCTCAAAGATTATCGTCTGCGCTGTTTGCAGGATAAATTTGGTGACAAAAAGCGAACTTCTCCTTTTACTTTTTATGCTTATGATATTTCAGAACGCAATGTGATTGAACAATTAAGCCAAGCTTACCCTCAAGAAGGGTATTTTGATGCTGTAATCAATCTTGCAGCGCGTGCCGGGGTACGGGCAAGTGTAGAGGACCCTTGGGTTTATATAGATACCAATGTACATGGCACATTAAATCTTTTAGAGTTTAGCCGTCGAAAGGCAATACCTAAGTTTATTTTAGCTTCAACGTCCAGCGTGTATGGAGAAAACGCGCCTCTGCCAACGCCGGAAACTTATGACAGCAGTTCTCCGCTGCAACCTTACGCAGCGAGCAAAAAGGGCGCTGAAGTGTTATGTCATGCCTATCATTATCTATATCAGATAGATATAACGGTGTTTCGCTACTTTACAGTATATGGACCTGCTGGAAGACCAGACATGTCTATGTTCCGCTTTGTGCAGTGGATCAACGAGGGACGAAAGGTATTGGTGAATGGAGACGGCGAACAAACGCGCGGTTTTACTTATGTGGATGACATTGCCCGCGGTACTCTTCAAGGGCTTGTGCCGTTAGGCTATGAAATCATTAACCTAGGGGGGCATGAAACGATCAGTATAAACCAATTAATTCAAATGATAGAACAGCTTTTAGGCAAAAAAGCGCAGCTTATTTATGGGGAACGGCATCCGGCTGATATGTTGTCTAATTGGGCGGATGTCAGCAAAGCGCGCCGCTTGCTGGGCTGGCAGCCTGAAGTATCTCTTTCCGAAGGGGTAGAGCGCATGGTTGCTTGGTATCGCGAGCAGCAAGCTTGGGTCAGTCAAGTAAGCACGGCCTAACAGACGTAAGATAACATGAATGTGGAGTTAAAAACCCAGCTGCAGGAGAAATACACTTCTCTCATTCAATCTGCCCTCATTAGGCGAGTATTAAAAAACAGCGGCTATTTATTCAGTGCAAGCGGCGTTTCAGCGGCGTTGAGCTTGCTGCAAGGCATCCTATTAGCACGCTTACTGGGAGTTGAGCAGTTTGGCTTGTGGGGTACGATCACGCTGTTTACAGGGGTAGTGAATAATTTGGCTTCTTTCAGAATGGATGAACTGGTGATTAAGTATGTGGGTCAGTTCACCGAAATGAGAGATGTTCAGCGGGCAGCTGCGGTTTTCAAAGCGGCAGCCGGGGTTGAATTAGCAAGTTCCTTAGTGGCTTATGGTTTGATTTGGCTGCTTGCTCCTTTAGCTGCCTTATATCTAGCCAAAGATCAAGCCTTAACAAGCTGGTTTTTAATATATGGCTTAGTTGTGCTGTTCAACTTGATTTTTGAAAGCTCTAATGGTTTATTGCGCATTTTTGATCAATTTCGAAACATAGCCCTCATTAATATAATTCAAAGTGTATTGGCACTATTGCTAACAGCGTTCGCGTTTGTTGGTACTCTATTTTTTTCGACTAGTATGCCTTTGCCCCCATTAATGATAGTGATCCTAATATTTATGGTCAGCAAACTAGCTGGTGCGTTGGGGATGACTTGGCTTGCATTGAGAGAAGCGGCGCAGCATTGGGGAAATGAGTGGTGGAAAGCTCCTCTCATCAGTTTGAGAGGGTATGTTCATGAATTAGGGAGGTTTGCAGTAAGCACAAATCTTAGTGCTTCAATTAATTTGATAAACAAAGACAGCGAACTGCTATGGGTAGCGTATTTTCGCAACCCTTTGGAAGTGGGTTATTATAAGCTGGCATTGGCGCTCATTAATATTATTTTGCTGCCCATAAATCCTATGCCTAGCGCAACATACGCTGAGCTAGCGCGTGAAGTAGCGCGCCGGAGTTGGAAAAATGTGCGCAATCTGCTCATGCATGGTTCAATGGTTGCCTTAAGTTACACACTGATCATCGCTGCAGGAATCTTGCTGGCAGGAAAACTTTTTATTCAACTAGCTTATGGGGCAGATTATTTGCCCGCTTATCCACCTTTGTTGATCTTAACTTTGGGTTTCTTAGTTGCCAATACTTTTTATTGGCAGCGAGTGGCTCTGTTAGCTTTTGGACTGCCGCATTTTCTTACCTTTGTGAATTTAATAGCTGCGGTTTTCAAAGTAGCCGGATATTTTACCCTAGTACCGCGTTTTGGTTATTTAGGGTGTGCAGCTTTACTTGCAGCTTACCATCTGTTCAGTTCGGCAATAAATGCGCTTAAGACGGTTGGAGAGTTGAAGCGAGCTGAGCAGCAGCCTGAAACGATTTGATAAAACAAAATGAAGATAGCTATTGCTGCACCAACATATTTGCCTGCTCGCCGTGCAAACACTATTCAAGTGATGAAAATGGCGCAAGCTATGAGTGAATTAGGGCATGAGGTGAAAGTGGCAGTACCGAGCCCATCCCCGCAGAAAATCGCTTGCCGTTGGGATGATTTAGCTCGTCATTATGGATTGTTTTGGAGATTTGAAGTGAATTGGCTGAAAACGGGGGCACACTGGCGCGGTTATGACTTTTCCCTAAAGGTTATTAAATGGTTGAAAGGATGGAAAGCACAATTGCTTTATACACGGCATCCTCAAACAGCAGCTTTAGGCAGCTGGTTGGGAATAGATACCATCTTTGAAGTACATGACATGCCACATGGCTGCATGCCGGCTTTGCTGTTTAATATATTTTTGCATGGAAAAGGAGCTTGTCGCTTGGTGATTATCACTCAAGCTTTAGCGGAGGATTTGGGGAGGAAATTTCCTTCACTTGCCTCGCAGTTGCCTCTTCTCCCATCATTTGTAGTGTTGGGAGGAGAATATGTTCAACAATCAACATTCGTCATTATTGCCGCAGATGGAGTGGATTTGGCAAGATATCAAGATTTGCCCTCTCCTTCCAGCGCCAGGTATTCTTTATCCTCGGTTTATCCTCAACTGAACGAAGAACGATTTACAGTAGGATACACGGGACATTTATATGCAGGTCGAGGTACGGATTTGCTGCTCGCGATAGCTAAAGCCATGCCGGAGGTGCAGTTTATTCTGGCAGGGGGAGAAAAGGCTAGTGTAGCTGCTTTGCAGGATAGAATACAACAAGAAGGCATAGCTAATATTTTGTTGACCGGTTTTATCCCTAATGCCGATCTTCCTTTGTTTCAAGCAGCGTGTGATGTTTTGCTGATGCCTTATCAAGGGAAAGTGGAGGCTTCTTCCGGCGGGGATATCAGCCGCTATCTTTCACCGATGAAAGCCTTTGAATATCTAGCTTGCGGTAGGCCAATTGTGGTCAGTCAGCTGCCTGTTTTTCGAGAAATTTTTAACTCTCAAAACGCGATCTTTGTACCCTATAATGATGTCGAGGCGTGGGTGAATGCCATTCGCCGCCTGCAGGATGATGAAGAATTGCGCACCGCGCTGAGCAAACAAGCGCGCAGTACTGCTGAACAATATGACTGGACAAAGCGCGCTGCGCGTATCTTAGAGGGAGTAGAGGACTGCAATGCATAACATCAATTCATTTGCATTGAAGAAAGTATTCGTTGTTTTTGCAGCGCTTACAGCTTTAGCTTTTGGCTTATCGTGGCTTTCCAATCCTCAATATAACATTCAGGGATGGTTATCATTTTGGCTGCTTTTAATTGGAGGTTTAAGCTTGCTCTGGGGCTGCTTTATCCTCTTAAGGCAAGAATCTCCACCGTCTTGGTTGATGTGGCTAATGTTAGGAGCAGTATTGCTGCGTCTAGGGTTAGGTGTCCTTTTCTCTATAGTGTTGCCCGTCTATGGCTGGGGGTCTGACAGCGAAAAAGCCGGCTATGTGATGAAAGATGCGTATAAGCGCGATATCGCCGCTTGGGAGTTGGCACACTCAAACAAACCTCTTTGGGCTGCTTTTACTCAAGATATTCGGACTGATCAATATGGAGGATTGCTGTTTTTCAGCGCTCTCGTATATCGTTATTTAGGCGCTGAGCATCATCAGCCGTTGCTGATTGTTGTTGCTGCTGCTTTTATTTCCTCTATAACTATACTCTTTAGTTGGGCTTTTATCCGCTTAATTACTAATGAAACAGCGGCTCGGATCGGCGCTTGGATCATAGCTCTATATCCAGAAGCAGTATTACTTGGCAGTTCACAAATGCGCGAGGCTTTTATTATGAGCTTTGCGGCTGCAGCCTTTTATGGATTGGCGGTTTATATCTTGAACCGCCAACAGAGAGGATTATGGTGGCTTTTGGGGTCATTGCTACTGAGTCTTGCTTTTTCGCCTCCTTTTTTGATTCTGCTGCTTGGTGCGCTGCTGCTTCTTGCTCTAGGGTTGATCATTCTCCGTTCGAATTCAAAAACACTCACGATGCTTCAAGGAGTGTTTCGTCTGCGAATTCTTCTTTTGTTGTTTTTGATAGCTATAGTTGCTGGAGGGGTAGGCTTGTGGCTCAGTTGGGGACAGATTGCCCCCAAGGGCATCACAAATATTTGGGACCTCATCCAATGGTGGCTTAGAAAAGCAGCTGCTTATCAATTGGCGATTAGCCATCAAGATTCTGGATGGCTGCAGCGCGAATTTCGAAAAATACCAGATGTTTTGCACTTTCCTGTTATTTTGCTTTATGGGGCAATGCGTCCTTTTTTGCCAGCTGCAATTATTGGCTATGGGAATCCTGTGTGGTATGCCATTGCGATTTGGCGTTCGCTTGGGTGGTCAGCAATGTTGGTATCTATCGTGTTTGCTACCCTGCGACTATGGCTGCCACCTCAGTTGAATAAGGAAAGTAAGATATTTTGGCTTCTTGTTTGTTTGATTGTTTGGCTAGGTATCTTTATTTCGGCTTATCGAGGTGGGGGAGATGATTGGGATAGTCCTAGATATCGCGTGATGTTTGTCAGCTTGCAGACTGGGTTGGCAGCATGGGTTTGGAGTGAGGCAAAACGCAATTGGCATCATTATATTATATTGCGGCGGATTGCTATTGCCGGGCTGATCTTTTTAGCTTGGTTCTTTCCCTGGTATATGCGCCGTTACCACGGATTTGAATGGCAGGTGATCAGCATTTTTCATACAATAAGCTTAGGTTTTTCGAGCGCTGTTTTATATTTCATATGGGATTGTGCGCGTATGCATGGTAGGGAGTGAAAGTGAAGACGGCTTTAATTTCAGGCATTAGTGGACAGGATGGTTCTTATCTAGCTGAATTTTTGCTTCAAAAAGATTACCGCGTTGTTGGTTTGGATCACCCTGAAAGCACGGTAACTTATGAATACCTTGATCCTATCCGATCCTCTATTGAGTTGGTGAGTGCAGATTTGCAGGATCAAGAATCGTTAGAAGCGGTACTGGAGGTTTATCATCCCCATGAGATTTATAATTTGGCAGGGATATCCTTTCCTCCTATTTCGTGGGAAAAGCCTATCCTAACCGCAGAAGTTACGGGTGTAGGGGTTGCACGCTTTCTTGAGGCGGTTCGCCGCGTATGTCCGCAAGCACGGTTTTATCAAGCATCTTCAAGTGAGATGTTTGGCGATGTGAAAGTGTCGCCTCAAGATGAAAACACTCCATTCATGCCGCGTAACCCTTATGGGGCTGCAAAGTTATATGCATATTGGATGGTGGTCAATTACCGCAAACAGCACCGTATGTTTGCGGCTTCGGGAATCATGTATAATCATGAAAGTCCGCGGCGTGGATTGGAATATGTAACCCGCAAGATCACTCACGCCGCAGTGCAGATAAAAAAAGGAAAGTTGGATCGGCTTGCGCTTGGCAACCTCGATGCACGCCGCGATTGGGGCTTTGCGGGCGATTATGTACGTGCGATGTGGCTGATGCTTAATCATACTGAAGCGGATGACTTTATTATTGGCAGCGGTGAAACACACACGGTTAGAGAATTTTGCGAATTAGCTTTTGGTATGTTGGGTTTGGACTATAAGGATTATGTAATTGTAGATGAGCGCTTTTACCGTCCGCTTGAAGAATATCCTTTAGTAGCTAACCCGAAAAAAGCTTTTCGAGTGCTGGGATGGCAACCTCAGGTGAGTTTTAAAAGTTTGGTAGAATTGATGGTGGAAGCAGAGTGGAAAATGAGTGAGGAAGAGACTGAGGCAAGATAAATGGGATGACTAATATGATAAAAACTGCAGAGTCTGCTTCATTGGAGAGCGGGGATTCCATTTCTCTTGTGCTGCCGGTATATAACGAGGAAGAAAACTTACCTCTGATCCATGAAGCGATAATGAAGGTTCTTACGAGTTTGCAACTACCTTGGGAAGTGATTTATGTTGATGATGGCAGCACAGATGGTAGTCTGCGGGTATTGGAAGAGCTGGCGCGTCAAGAACCACAAAAAGTAAGAGTCGTTGTGCTGCGCCGCAATTTTGGACAGACAGCTGCAATTTCTGCCGGTGTTGATCAAGCTCAAGGCTCAATTGTTATCCTCATGGATGCAGACTTGCAAAATGATCCGCAGGATATTCCTTTGATGCTGGAGAAAATTCAGCAAGGGTTTGATGTCGTCAGCGGATGGCGCAAAGATCGCAAAGACAGCTTTTTAACGCGCAATCTTCCTTCGCAAATCGCCAATGGGTTGATCTCTTTTATCACCGGGGTGCATTTGCATGATTATGGATGTACACTGAAGGCGTATCGCCGCGAAGTGATTACTGGTTTTCGACTTTACGGAGAGATGCACCGCTTTATTCCGGCCTATGCGAGCTCTGTTGGCGCAAAAATCGTCGAAATACCAGTTCACCATCATCCGCGGCGTTATGGCAAGGCAAAATATGGGCTTGACCGTACATTGAAGGTCATTCTTGACCTTTTTACGGTGAAGTTCCTGATTGATTATGCTGCCAAACCTATGCGTATTTTTGGGGGAATGGGTATTGGCATGGTTGCAGCAAGCTTAATAGGCCTGCTTTTTTTGGCTGTGCGGCGGATAGGTTTTGCGATTTCACCGTTTGATTCGCCGCTGTTTATTGTGAGTGTGATGGTGATGATGATGGGGTTTCAATCCATCCTTATGGGGTTAATTGCAGAGCTTTTGGTGCGAACGTATCACGAATCACAACAGAAACCTATTTATACTATTCGCCGTGTAGTGAATGGCAACTGTCCGGCTGGCAGTCCAGAAAAATTTGATCAGCATGCGAATTTTACTCCTAAATAGTGAATATCCACCCTTGGGCGGAGGAGCTGGCAATGCGAGTGCTTGTTTAGCTGCCGAGTTGGCAGACCTTGGCAACGAAATCCTGCTTTTAACTACGCGATACCGTGATTTTCCCCAACAGGAAAAGATTCGCACAAAAGACGGAAACAGTTATTTACTCAAACGGTTGTCAGCTCTGCGCCGCAAGGAAGAGCGATCCAATGCCTTAGAGCAAGGGTTTTTCATGCTTACAGCAGCTGTTTATGGGCTGCCAATCGTTAGGCAATGGCAACCACAAGTAGTGATTGCTTTTTTTGGTGTACCTTGCGGTGCTGCAGCTTTGTTTTGGAAATGGATGCTTGGTGTGCCTTATATTGTGTCTCTACGCGGTGGAGATGTGCCCGGCTTTCGCCCTTATGATTTTGCTTTATATCACCGTATGATTTCCCCTTTATTGCATGTAGTGTGGAAACAGGCAAAAGCAGTGGTGGCAAACAGCAATGGCTTAAGGGAACTTGCCCATAGATTTGATTCTAATGTTCCCATAGAAGTTATTCCCAATGGAGTAGATTCAGAGCTCTTTCGGCCTGCAGCTAGTAGAATGCAACAATTGAATGACAGCCATGGCGGTTTACGGTTGCTGTTTGTGGGAAGAATTGTTTATCAAAAAGGATTGGATATACTTTTTCATGCTTTAGGAGGGGTGAGAGAATATACTTGGCAGCTAACAGTTGTTGGGGATGGACCGTTACGCGAGCCGTTGATGCGTTTAGCTGAAGATTTAGGCATTGCCGATCGGATAAAGTTTGTTGGCTGGGTGCACCGCGATAAACTTCCTGATATTTATCGGCAGGCAGATGTGTTCGTATTTCCTTCCCGCCATGAGGGCATGTCTAATGTAGTCTTGGAAGCAATGGCTTCGGGGTTGCCCGTTATCGCCACCGATATAGCTGGCAATCATGATTTGGTTGTTCATGGCAAGAATGGTTTTTTGATTAAGCCGGAAGCAGAGGTAGAGTTGCGAGAGGTATTGAAGCAAATTATGCGGCAGCCGCGACAATTGTCAGCGATGGGAAAGGAAGCGCAGCAGTTTATAATTCAGCATTATTCTTGGCGCAAGGCAGCCGAGCAGTACTTGGCGGTTATGCATCGTTCGGAGGAAAATAATTGATGTGCGGAATCTGCGGAATACTATCGCTGGAGCAAAAACCGGTGGATATAACCCTCTTGAAAACCATGAATGCAGCACTTGTCCATCGCGGACCTGACGGTGAAGGGTTTTATCATCATGGTTCGATCGGTTTAGCTATGCGCCGCTTGGCTATTATTGATTTACAGACTGGGCAGCAGCCTATCGCAAATGAAAATCAGACCGTTCATGTTGTAATGAATGGCGAAACCTATAATTTCCTCGCATTGCGGCAGCAGCTGCAGCAAAAGGGACATCGCTTACGAACCAAGACTGATACTGAGTGTTTGGTGCACCTTTATGAAGAGTACGGTGATCAATTGCTGAAATATTTACGCGGCATGTTCGCTTTTGCTTTGTGGGATGAAGAGCAACAGAGGCTGCTGATCGCCCGCGATCGTTTGGGCAAGAAGCCATTGTATTATGCCCAACACAATGGCTTTTTCTACTTTAGTTCAGAACTTCCTTCCTTGTGTGCTGCCCTAAGAAAGGTAGAGTTTCCGTTTCGCATTTCACTGCCCGCGATCGACCTTTATTTAGCTTTGCAGTACATTCCTGACCCTTATACTCCTTATGAGGAAATATATAAACTTCCTGCGGCACACACATTGACATGGCAGAAAAGCAAAACTGGAGAGGTTTTGCCAATAAAAACAGAAAAATATTGGGAACTGTCCTTTGAGCCCAAATGGGAAGCAACTCAAGAAGAGCTGGCAGAAGAACTGCGCTATAAAGTAAGAGAAGCGGTTAAGTTGCGCTTGATCAGTGATGTACCATTGGGTGCGCATTTGAGCGGTGGCTTTGACTCGAGTATTGTGGTAGCACTTATGGCGGAAATGTCTGATCAGCCGGTAAAGACATTTTCAGCGGGTTTCCGCGAAGAGGCATATTCCGAGTTGCCTTATGCCCGCGCTGTTGCAGAGCGTTATGCTACTGACCATCACGAATTCATTTTGGAGTACGGTGATGTACCGGAAACGCTAAATCTATTGGTTCAGCACCTAGGAGAACCTTTTGCTGATCCTTCGATGATACCTCTCTACCATCTATCGCGCCTGACGCGCGAGCATGTGGTTGTGGTTTTGAATGGTGATGGAGGGGATGATGTGCTGGCAGGTTATCCGCGCCACTTTTATGATAAACTTGCCGAGTACTATAGCAAATTACCAAGTCTGTTCACCAACAAGCTGATCCCTTGGCTGGTGAACATGCTGCCTGATAGTGCCGATCAGCCGGTGGGCAAGAGTTTTGTCAATGGATTGAAGCGGCTGAAAACTTTGCCTTTGATTGATGAGCGGGCAAGCATCATTCGCTGGGGTTCATACTTTCCCTTACCTTTGCGGGCGAAGCTATGGCAGCCACAGATATGGCAGGAACTTTCAAAAAACAGCAAACTTGGGTTAGCTGAGATGTTGCTTTGTCAGCGTTTTGATAAAGCTCCGGCATCTACGTTCTTAGATCGAACGCTCTACACCGATTTAACAACCTACTTGCCGGGCGACTTATTGGTAAAAGCGGATCGCATGAGCATGATAAATTCTCTGGAAGGGCGTTCACCTTTTTTGGATCACGAATTTGTTGAATGGGCTTCCCGCTTGCCCAATCGGTATAAAGTGGGGGAAGGTGTTCTGCCTTTTTCCCAGCATGGTAAAGTACTGCTAAAACAAGCGTTTGCCCCATTGCTGCCGCCCTTGGTTCAGCGGCGAGGCAAGCAAGGATTTGGAATTCCCGTAAATGTTTGGATGCGGACTGTATGGGCAGATTGGGTGCAAGATGAGTTGACTTCCAACCCAATGCTAATGGGAGAATGGTTCAGCCCTGCTGCTGTAATTGATCTATTGAAAGAACATCGCAGCGGGCGCGAAGATCATGGCAAACGCTTATGGGCATTACTGGTACTAAGTGTGTGGTTGAATAATTCACTAGTGAGGTGATCTATATACTCGATGTATTTATTCAATAAAAAGGTACGAAAGTTCATTTCTTTTGTGCAAGAATGGTCTTCTGCTTCTATTAACCGTAAAATTTTTAATATGACATTGCTAAATGTCCTTGCGACTATTTTTAGCAAGGGATTCGTTATGGTCAAAGACCTTATGGTAGCTAGGACTTTTGGATTGTCAGATGCTTTGGATGCTTTTTTAATGTCCTTTGCAGTCATTTCTTTCGTTACCAATGTTTTAGTTACCTCTTTAAATGCCTCTTTAGTTCCAATGATAGTTAGTGTGCGTGACCAAAAAGGACGATCCGAAGCAAACCACCTCCTACAAAGCATTTTAACTGCGAACATTTTTTTCTTATTATGCCTTACTTTTATTCTTCTTATAGGAGCTCCTTATTGGCTGCCATACTTAGCTGGAGGATTTACACGAGAAAAGCTTCTTTTTGCTCAAGAACTTCTTTACATTATGGGAATAGAAATATTGCTTAATGGTGTTGCAGCTGTATATAAGGCGGCTCTTAATGCTTATCGAGAATTTATAATACCTTCCTTATCAGCTATCTTGACTCCTCTTTCGATGATAATTTTTCTGATTATTGGATCGAATTCAGGTGCTTTAGCATTGGCATTAGGTACACTGGTAGGTGCATTTTTAGAATTGGGGATGTTAGGTTGGGCAATGGTAACTAAAGATTTACCATTGTTGCCTCTTTGGGCAAGATTCTCACCTCAGATTCAAGGGTTTATTAATCAATATTACCCAATGATTATTGGAACGATTATTATGTCTGGAACAGATATCGTTGACCGTTCTATGGCGTCAATGTTGGGCTCGGGAAGTGTGTCAGCATTGAATTTCGGTACACGCTTAGTGAATATACCAATTACCTTGGTTGTATTTGCATTTGGTACTGTAGTATTACATTATGTATCTAGAATGGTAGCAAAAAGTGATTGGCAAGGCTTGCGACATACTTTAAAGAATTATCTGTTCATAATATTTATATGTTCGATGCCTGTAAGTTTATTGTTGTTTTTTTATTCAGAGCCTATTGTGCGGATAGTGTTTGAACGTGGGGCTTTTACTAGTAGTGATACGAAACTTGTCGCCGTGATCCAAGCTTATTATGGCTTGCAAATACCCTTTTTTGCAGCAAGTGTATTAATTGCACGAATAATTTCTGCATTACAAAATAATAGGGTATTAATGTGGGTGGCAGTTATGAATTTTGTTTTAAAAATTATCTTGAATCTGATATTTATCGAACAATGGGGAGTTGCTGGCATAACCTTATCTACTTCTGTGCTATATGGGGCTTATTTTATAGTACTTCTGTTTATTGTTTTACAAGCAATTCGTAGAAATGAGGTTAAGAGAAATATGTATGAGCAATGATGTAAGGATCAATCAAAAATTATTGTTTTTTTTGTGGCTGATTAATGAAGTGCTCTTATTATCTTTCACTATATTTGGTATTCAAGAATATTTTAATGCTATTTCACTGGTTGGAAGTTACACATTTTTTACGCAAGGTATAATAATTGCTTTCCTGCTTTCTTGCATTTTTTCATTTGTTTTTCTAGCTCTTGCCTACAATATTATAAATCATGAAGTATCTATCATAAGAGTAATCCTTCTATTTCGAAAAAAATTAGGCTGGGGCAAATGGCTGATAATCTTTATTAGTCTATTCAGCACAGTATGGTTTTTTCAATATACCTTCTGGGGTGCTGTATTCACTGCGCCTTTTCTGAGGTTGATGATGTTCATCAGCCTGACTTGCTGGGTAAGTTTTCTTCTCTGCCATGATGAGCAACAATGGGTTAACTATCAGCATGTTGTTGCGGCATTCATCATCACGGGTAGTTTTTGGATCGCAGTGCTCAATCTTAGAATAGTTACTGGCTTTCCTTTTGCTTTATCATGGTCCGAAGGCAACCGAATATGGGATTATTCCATTCCCTTTGGGCGAAGACTGTATGATTACCCTGCTGAGAAACCAATATTTGTCTATACTGATTTAGCAAGACGTTTGATATTTGGCATACCTTTTCTACTGCCGAATCCCTCCATTGAGATTGTACGTTTATGGATAGCTTTAGTGTCTTTTGTGCCTTATGCTATCTTAGGCTGGCTGGTTCTTAAGCCACAGAAAGGCAAAGTAATGGCTAGTATTTTAGGAGGGTTATGGTTGTTTGCCTTTCTCTATCAAGGTGGGGTGTATGCACCCTTGATGATTGCGGCCGTTCTTGTGGTTATAGCTTGTTGGTATTTGCCGTGGTGGCTTTCAGTTATAATAATTGGTTTCGTTAGCTATTATATTCAATTAGGGCGCATCAATTGGATCATTTGCACTCCGATATGGTGTTTGATACTTTTATGTTTAGATAATTCATCAAGTGGGGGAAAAAATAAGGAAAGTAAAAAACTTATTAGTCTTCTAATTTCATGGCTATTTGGTAGTCATTTTTATTTATATTATTTATTTAGTGAAGGTTACTTTTCTCAAGATAAACATTTGATTGAAAAGGTTGTATCCTCTTGGTTTATTGGTGGAGTGATGCTTATATTGATAAGCATAAGTATAATTTATTGGTTATTGCATAAACGTAGATTTGAAGATATTTTAAAATCAAAGAAAACACGAATAATCTTACTATTATTTATTATATTAATATTTATATTATCAGCAGTATTTTTTATCAAAGTTATATTTCCTAAATTTCTCGCAGGACAGTCCTTGCTTTGGTACCGGCTCTTGCCAAACCCGACAAATCCTTTAGGCATTCTTCTGATGCTTATCGTTGCCGTGCTGCCATTAGCGATTTTTCTTTTTATAACTTATCGTCAAAAAATATGGACTTTACCTCCAAGAAGCAGCTGGCTACTTCTTTTCTCATTAGGAATATTTTTTGCTATTGGTCTTGTTGTCAGTGTAAAGATAGGTGGAGGAAACAACCTGCATAATATGGACTTATTCATGATAACATGGGTATTGACAGCCGGCATCGCATGGAGAAATGGACTTGGCAATTATCTTGCCAATGTGAGCATTGCACCTATATCTGTCAAGGTGTTGTTTTTGGTTATGTTGCTGTTGCCATTCATCCGCCCCCTGCAGGAGATGCGTCCTTTGGAACTGCCTTCGGTGGGTTATACACTGAATGCCCTTAATCAGCTGCACATCGAAGTGGAAGGCGCGCGTTCTAAGGGAGAGATCTTATTTATTGATCAGCGCCAATTGCTTACCTTTGATTATGTAAGAGCGCCATTAGTTGTGGAATATGAGAAGAAACTCCTCCAAGATCGGGCTTTGTCCGCAAACCAATCGTATTTTCAACCTTTTTATGAAGATTTGGCGCAACACAGGTTTTCCTTGATTATAAGCAGCCCCTTGAAGATAGATTATAAGCAGATTAACGAGAGTGGGGAAATATTTGGCGAGGAGAACAATGCATGGACGAAATGGGTGGCGGAACCTTTACTGCGTTATTATAAACCGATCTGGACTTTTAAAAAAATTGGAGTGCAGGTATTAGTGCCGATTGATGAAGCATATTAGTTTCCTTATTCCGTCATTAGAGCCTGGTGGGGCTGAAGCAGTTACTGTGGAACTGGCGAATGGTTTTTCACAATGCGGCTTTAGTGTGCATGTGGTATTGTTTCAAGCAAAAGGGAGCTTTTTATCTCGCCTCTCTAAGCAAGTAACCGTAGTTGATTTAAATGCTCGTCATTATGCTCATGCTGAGCTGAAGCTATTGTGTTACCTTTATACCTATAAACCCCAAGTTGTTCTTTCAACAATTATGATTTCTGATTTGCTGCTGCTTCTTATTAAGCCGCTACTTTTTTTTCAACCCAAACCGAAAATGGCTGTGCGAGTAGGAACAACAATTTCAAAACTGCCGCGAACGCGCCTAAAAAAATCATTGGAATATTTTCTAATTAACTTTGCTTATCCTAAGGCAGATGTCATCATAGCCAATTCTCATGGTGTCGCGCAAGATTTAAGAAGCTATGCTCATGTTTCTTATAAGCCAATCAATGTTATTTACAATCCAGTTATTACGCCCCACTTTTTGTCGCAAATAGAGGAAGATCCAGATCATCCATGGTTTAAGGAATCTTTTCCTATAATTATGGGTGTTGGGCGTTTAGAGAAAGAGAAAAATTTTTCGACTTTGTTAGAAGCATTTGCCGTTTTACGCAAGAATGTCCTTACACAGGATGATAGTACGCCGCGGTTGATGATTTTGGGTGAAGGTAGTGAACGTCCTAAGCTTGAACAACTGGCTTCTTCTTTGGGGATTAGTGAGTGGGTATCTTTGCCGGGCTTTGTGCCTAACCCGGCGGCTTATCTCAAACGATGTAGGGTGTTTGTGCTTTCTTCAATTTTTGAAGGCTTGCCCGGCGTCTTGATTCAGGCGTTAGCTTGCGGTTGCGCAGTAGTGAGTACAGATTGCCCACATGGACCGCGCGAGATTTTAGATAATGGAAAGTATGGGACATTAGTTCCAGTCGGGGACGTGCAAGCATTGGCAGAGGCAATGGCTAACGCTTTGCAGGAAAAAACGCATGATCACTCTTTGCAGAACTGGCTGCGCCAATTTGAATTAGATACAGCTTTGGACAAATATATTAAGCTATTATTTGGAGAATCAAACTAGCCTTTACTGGGGTGATGAGTCTGGGTGAACATCCTCTTTCTTGGAACACAAATGACAGTTGGAGGGGCTCAGCTGACTTTGTTGAAGTTGGCTGCCGCTTTTCATAAGCGCGGGCATCACACCGTAGCAGTGTTTTTGTACGATAAAGACGGTTTGGAAAGTATCTGGCAAGAGCATTATCCTTTTGAAGTCTTTAGTTTAGGTGGTTGGAAGGCAAGAGGTGGCATAGAAAGGATATGGTTGCTGTTTAAAGGACTATTAAGGCTGTATAGATACCTTTACAATAATAAAATTGACATTCTTATGAGTTTTACACAGCACAGCAATTTGCTGGCAATTCCAATAGCTTATTTGACTAGAGTGAAAGGACGAATAGCCTCTAACCGAGGAAGAATAGAAAACATTCCCCTTTGGGTAGAGCGGCTTCATGGAAAAATGATCAACTCCAGTCTTGCAACCTGTTTGATCGTGAATTCACCTTTGCTGATTAAACAAGCGGTTGAGATAGAAGGTGTGAAGCCACATAAGATTCGCCTTATTTATAACGGCATTGCTGATGAAATTTTTCAAAATGAGAGATTTAAAGGTCAACGAGCCGCAACTAGAAAAGCCTTAGGGGTAGATGAAACAGAATTGATGTTGATTTCCGTTGGGAGACTCACTCATCAAAAGGGACATGCTTATTTACTGCAAGCAATGCCGGCAATTCTCGCATATCAATCTAAAGCAAAGCTATTCATCGTCGGTGATGGACCGTTAAAAGGGGAATTGGAAAGCTTAGCCAAACAGCTGGGCATTCAACGCGCAGTACTGTTTTTAGGTACTCGCACAGATGTACCTTATTTATTGGCAGCTGCAGATATATTTATTCACCCTTCAGTTTCAGAAGGAATGCCCAACGCTTTGCTGGAAGCCATGGCAGTTGGTTTGCCTTGCGTTGTCTCAGCATTGGATGCAGTACAGGGAATTCTACAGCATGAACTGAATAGCCTTTTAGTCCCTCCGTGTGATGCTGCTGCGATCAGCGAAGCTGTTTGCAGGCTGCTTAAGAATGAGAAATTACGCAATGCTTTAGGTTTACAAGCACAAAAGCTTGCTCACGAGCAGTTTTCATCACAACGGATGATCGATCAATACGAACAATTATTCAATCAAATCCTTAATCAGCAAGGGAAGTAATGAGTGAAGTGGATTTTGAAATAAAGCGCAGACAGCATATGCTCTTTCTAGCACTAATGATATTAGAAGGGGTAATATTGCTGGGCGTATTTTTAGCTTATCCTTCTGAAAGGCAATCGGCAGGGTTTTTAGGCTTATCTGCTTTGCGCTGGGCTGTTGTTGCATGTTTTCTTACGATAATCTTATTGGGATTGGGTTGTTTATGGAAGGTTTATCGCGATCAGCGTTTTGCAGAAGGATGGGTGGAAAAGGTTCAGCGGTTCGTCTTGCATAGAGCAGGATATTTTTTTAGTCTCTTAAGCAGTTTGCTTTTGTCATTGGTGTGCCTGCAATTGATTGGTTTTTCACTGGCAGCTCGTGATATTCCACTAGGAGCTTATGGCATACGCCTTATGCCTTTAATACTCTGGGTTAGTATGTTTTTATTGCAAACTGTTGTTTGGCTGCCCATCTTTCGCTATGGCAAATGGGCTGTCAACCTTGCTTCATTTCGACCTAATTTGCGCAATGGATTGATTGTTCTGGGCGTTTTGCTGATAGTGTGGGGTTTTGTTCTCGCGACTGGCATTGGGTTGAAGCCGGATCTTATCGGCTGGTATGAATCTGGGGCACCACTGCTTTCCATTCAAGTATGGCTGGCTTGGCTGTTGTTTGTGCTCTTTTTGCTGATAATGGTAGCATTGAAGCCTGCTCAATGGCGGTTGTTGGATCTGGGAATAATGCTGCTGCTCTGGCTAACGGCATTTTGGCTATGGAATAGTCAGCCAATGCTGCCCAACTTTTTCGCGCCGCGCCCCGGCCCTCCTACTTATGAATTTTTTCCTTATTCGGATGCAGTTTCTTATGATTTAACAGCTCATCGCGTTGTACTGGGCTTAAAAGATTCTTCGCTTCCTTCAAAACCATTATATGGCTATTTTTTAGCAGCTCTGCGCGCCATTCAAGATGAAGGTTATGAAGAAATTGCAAGATTACAGATTGCAGTACTAGCCTTATTTCCCTTGCTAATTTACGGGATAGGCTCGGCATTGCATCATCGTGTTTCTGGATTTTTAGGTGCTATATTGATTATTTTCCGAGAGACAAATGCTATTCAGCTTTCTGGGCTTATCAAGGTTGCACATATTAAGCTGCTCTTATCCGATTTGCCGACTGCAGTGTACCTTGCTTTTTTGCTTTGGGTTGCTGCCCAATGGCTGAGAGGAAATGATGGAGTTGAAAGAAAACGTTCATTGTATCTGGCTTTTGTATTAGGAGCATTGGGCGGGTTTAGTTTGCTCTTGCGACCCCAAACCACAATTCTACTTCCTGTTATTGCTTTATTCATTATATGGGTGTGGAGGAAACAGCCTTGGACAATGATAAAAGCAGGGGGGTTAATGGTGAGTGGAGTTTTGCTTGCGCTGAGTGGATGGTTTTGGTATTCTTGGCAGCATACCGGCTTCCTCTTGCTCAACGATCCATGGCAAACAGCATATATGACTTCAGTGTACCATCTCTCTCCGAATGTGGTGGACGTGGATGTAAATCGTTTGCCGCGCCGGCCAGGCGAAACACTTGGGGAGTATGACGCGCGCGTGCGGCGCAATGTAGCGGAGTTTACTCTTCGCTACCCTCAGATTGTGGCACAGTTCGTTTCAGCTCATTTTTTTCATAACCAAATAGAAAGTTTGTTGCTCCTTCCGCAATCTCCGTTTTGGGTTTATCAAGTTGAACCGCGCTTGCTGGCGCGATGGCAGGATCAAGCTCAGCGTTTGCTGGAAGACTGCTGCTCAGTGAGGACTTATGTAAAACAGATGCCGTTTTGGAATGCTTGGGATGGACATTTGCCGTCGGGAACATTGCTGCCGTTTTGCTTCAACCTTGCTATGGTAGCCTTAGGTATTGGGGTTAGCTGGCGGCGGCAGAAGCTGATTACTAGTTTTGCATTACTGCTCAATGCAGTATATATGCTTAGTTCAGCAATGGGACGTCAGTCCGGTTGGAGGTTTATTCTGCCGGTGGATTGGATGGTGGTGCTGTTCTTCTCGATAGGCATTGCCGAGCTTTCATTTTGGTGGCTGTCAGCGGTTTGCAAATCGCCGCGGCTTCAAGCTGTACTTGAGGTCCCCATTGCTGAAGAAACAGCAAGCAAGCCTTTGATGGTTAATACTCAATTGAAGGATGTCTTAAAATGGCTGTTAACGGTTCTACTGGTATTGCTCATCAGTTGGTCGTTCAATATCGTTGAGTGGTTGATTCCAGTGCGCTATCCTTTGAAGAACACTGCAAAACTTAGTGCAGGTCTGAATGAATCCGCTAGGCAATGGTTGCGTGAACAAAGCATAGATATCTCAGACAGGCAGTCATGGAATAAAACTGCTTGGACGGTTTTAGAAGGAAGAACCTTATACCCGCGTTTTGTTCGGGCTCAACAAGAGGATGTATATCCTCCTTGGGTGGTGAATTATTTGCCAAATGAGAATCGGTTGGTATTTTTCCTTTTAGGACCTCAGGAAAGATGGGTTGCCTTGAGTCTTGAAAAGCCCCCAACAGAGATGAGGCATGCTGCAGATGCAATTGTTATTGGCTGCCGGCGAGCGAACTTTTTTGAAGCTTTAGGTGTTATCCTGCTTTCTCAAAACAATCAAGAGCCTATACTGCTTAAGTCGGATCGACAGCTTGAGCCATGCAATCCACCCTAGTGAGGTGGAGTGTGAGTGTTGTCTTAATTAATCCAAATCTTGTTGTACAACGCGATGATCTATTTACGACTGGCATAGTATATATGCCGATTGGTTTGGCTTACCTTGCTGCAGCTTTGCGCCAAATGGGATTGGACGTTAAGGTGATTGATGCTTATGCCCAAAACCCCACAGCTGCAGAAATTGTTGGCAAGCGTATGTTTTTAGGATTAAAACCCCATGAAGTGGTTTCTTTAATACCAAATGATGTCGACGCGGTGTTTATGTATGCGATCAATATCGCTTATCATAGTGCGGCCTTGAACATTGTCTCACAGGTACGAAAAGCTTACCCATTGCTTCCAATCGTCATTGTTGAAAATACCCAAGCAGTAACCGCCTATAGTTTGCAGCAGGTAATGGGGGAATTTTTTGAAGCTGGAGCTGATTATGTCATTACAGGCGAAAGTGAACTGCGAGCTCAGCTTCTCCTGCGTTACTTGCTTGAGACAAGGCAGCCAAGAGCACTTGCTCCGCGGGAAGAGCTGGACGGGATCGGCTCGCCGCAATGGTATTTTCCACCAAAAGGAATAATAGAGGATTTGGATAGCTTGGATTTCCCAGCTTGGGATTTATTCCCCTTGGAAAATTATTGGAAATTAGGTTTTGCTCACAGCCCACTTTCTTCTAAGCGTTACTTGCCATTGTTATCTTCACGCGGTTGCCCTTACCCATGCCGCTTTTGTGTAATTCCTGCCACCAATCAGCGACGATGGCGCGGACGCTCGGCGGTTAATGTTGTTGATGAATTGGAAATGCTGTGCACAACTTATAGAGTGCAGGAATTTCATTGGGAAGATGTGGACGCTACTGTATCTGAAGAGCGAATGCGGGCAATCTGTGAGGAAATTCTGAGACGTAAGCTGCAAATTAGCTGGAAATTGGGTTCTGGAATAAAAATTGAAACGCTGCGCAATGCAGACACGTTGGATCTTATGGCTCAAGCCGGCTGTCGTTATATATCCATTTCTCCCGAGAGCGGCTCGGAGCGGATGCTTAAAGCCATGCATAAACCATTTGATTTGCAGCATGCAGTGCGCATGGTGAAGCGCATGCGTGAAGTCGGTATTGCAAGCCAAGCTTGTTTTATATTGGGCTTTCCGGGCGAAGAAAACGAAGATCGCAGCAAAACTTGGAATTTGGTCAAACAGCTTACTCAGCAGGGGGTAGATGAAATTGCTTTGTTTGTCATCGCACCTTTGCCAGGAGCAGCTATTTACAAGAAACTAGAAGGATACCGCTCACTTTCCGAGTTGACTTTTTCGCCAACTTGGCGGGAAGATTACAAGGAAATAAATCAATTTCGCTTAAGACTTTATGGTGCTTTTCTTTTGTGGAAATTATGGTATCATCCAATGCGTTTGCTTTTGCAGCCCTTCCGTTTTTTGAGGCGAGAATTTATGACTAAAATGGAGATGGTACCTTATCGCGCTTTAGTGATAAAGATGATCGAAATAAAAACTCTACTTAAAGAGAGATTTGCAAAACAACAGCTTTCTGGATAATGACATCAACGTTGGAGCAGCGCATGGAATCGAATAATAATCAACGCAGATACATTGTGCTTGGGGCAGGGGTAACAGGTTTGACTGTTGCATGGCAATTGGCGAAAGCTGACAAGCAGGTGTTGGTTCTCGAAGCACAGGATCACGTAGGAGGGATGGCAGCCACGTTCCGCCACGGTGATTTTTTGTTGGACTTGGGTCCGCATAAGTTTTTTACATTGATGGAAGAGCGCATGCAGCAGTTGGAAGAACTGATGGGTGATGAGCTGCTGAGGGTGCCAAAACGCAGCCGCATTTGCCTTTCAAAACGGCTGCTGAATTATCCATTAAGTCTGCTTGATGTCATGAAAAATCTTGACCCCTTTATTGCGATTAGTGGGGGGTTCAGTTATTTGATTCAATGTGTGGCTAATGTGTTTGACACACGGGAAGATGTATCTTACGAAGATTGGCTTGTACGCCGTTTTGGAAGACGGCTGTATGAGTTAATTTTTGCCCAATATGCACGCAAGATTTGGGGAGATCCAAAAACTTTGGCGCGCTCGCTGGCTGAAACCCGGGTGGCAATCCCTGGCTTGCTGCCTTTGTTGTGGCATATGCTGGTGGCTCGAAACCGTCAACGTGTTGTTCATGCAGAGACGTTTTATTACCCTAAATACGGCTCGGGACAGTTTTGTGATAAGTTAGCCGATTTGGTGATTCAGCATGGAGGTGACATCAAATGCTCTGCTGCCGTAAGCAGAGTACACATAGAAGATAATAATTTGCGGGTGATTGAAGCCAACGGGCAGCCTGCAATTGAAGTAAAACCGCAGGATATTGTGATCTCGACTTTGCCGGTGAGTTATTTTAGCCGTTTGATTACCCCTGCACTGCCGTTGCCAGTATTGGAGGCAGCTAGTCAGTTGAAGACGAGGGATTTGATTCTCTTTTATATTATTCTGAATCAAGCTTCTGTTTCGGAAGATAATTGGATTTTCTTTCCCGAACAAAAAATCATTTTTAACCGTTTATTTGAGCAGAAGAATTTTAGTCCTTTTATGGTACCAGAAGGAAGGACGGCTTTATGCTTAGAGATTGTGCTGGATAACAACGAACGCCGTCCATCCGATGATGAGTTGGCTGCTCAGGCTTTGCCGGTGTTGGAAGAACTGGGGCTGATTCACAAAGCGCAAGTTGCCGAGGTTTTTAGCCGTTTTGTGAAGTGGGCTTATCCCGTGTACGACATCCACTATCAAGAGAACATCAATACTGTGCTTGATGCATTGGAAAGCATTAGCAACTTGTATTCAATAGGAAGGCAGGGCGGCTTTAATTACGTGGGGCAAATGGATTGTTTAGATATGGGCATACGGACGGCTGAATATATCCTAACTCATTCGGATAAATCGGCATGGAAAGAAGTTCGCGAGAGTTTTCAACATTACATTGTTTTGGATTAAGGAATGCAACTAGCTAATCGTTCTCGGGCAGAAGCCTTTGTGCGCAGAATGGTTGCGGCTGGATTGAATGTTGCCGTGGTCATCCCATGTTATAATGTGCAGGCGCATATTATTGAGGTTGTACATACGCTGCCTAGTTATGTAAAGCATATTATCCTCGTGAACGATGCAAGTGTGGATGATACCCCACAGCTGTTAGAGAGATTGAAACAAGAGCGCAGCAGCAGACAGCAGCAAGTTCATGTCATCCATTTGCCTGTCAATCAAGGTGTTGGCGGGGCAGTAATCGCTGGGTTTGAAAAAGCCCTTACTTTGGATGTGCATGTCATCGTCAAGATGGATGGCGATGGACAAATGGATCCTGCCAATATGTGCTTGCTCATTGAGCCTTTGGTGAATGGCAAAGCTGATTATACAAAAGGCAACCGCTTATTGAATGCCCTCACCTTAGCTAATATGCCCTTAGTACGCCGCTTAGGCAACGCGGTGCTTTCGTTTTTGACGAAGATTTCATCGGGGTATTGGAATATGGTAGATCCAGTCAATGGTTATTTGGCAATTCGCCGCGAAGTGCTTGAGCTGCTGCCTTTTGAATTGATTCATAAACGGTTTTTCTTTGAAAGTTCCATGTTGATTGCTTTGCGGATTATTCGGGCAGTTGTTATGGATATACCCATGGACGCGCGTTATGGAATTGAGAAATCAAATATCAGGTTAGTACGAGTGATGGTAGAATTTCCATATGAGTTGACGAAGGGCTTTATTCGCCGCGTATGGCTGACGAAAATTTTGCATAGCCTTACGATAGAAGCTATCTTGGGTATTTGTGGATTAAGCTTAATCAGCTTGAGTTTGATTTATGGTTTTATCAAAGGGTGGCAGGCAATAGCTTCGCCTTATATTTCTCTCACTGCCGGTGTTCTGCTGGCAGTTGCTTTACCGATGTTCCTTGGCTTTCAAATGTTGATGAATGCCCTCTTGTTGGATATTCAATCGGTGCCGCGTACGCCCTTATGCGAAAAGTTGGTTTTCAGTGGAGAGCATTTGGATAATGAATAAGCCCTTAAAAGAAGAGATTCCTTGCCCTATATGTGATTCAAGACGTTATAGGGTGCTTTATGAGCCGTGGAAAGATGTGCAAAATCCAGTGGCTTTGTATGGAGCTACTTCGGGGGTGCAAGGTACACAGCGATTAGTTACTTGCCTTGATTGCGGGGTTATTTATGAGAACCCGCGCTATTCACCGCAAGTGATTTTAGAAGGATATCGCTCTTATGCTCAAGAAACCCATGATAGTCAGCACCCTATGCGCGTTGATAGTTTTTATCGCGCTTTGGTTGGGATGAGAAAATACCTGCCTTCAGCGGGTGCTCATGTGCTGGATGTGGGTACGGCTGGGGGAGCTTTTCTTGAAGCTGCACAGAGGTTTGGTTACCATGCGGTTGGCTTGGAACCTTCTGAATTTATGGTGGAACAAGGAAAACAGCGCGGACTGAATATCCTGCAGGGTACCTTAGCGGATGACTTGTTTAGTGAGCATTCCTTTGATATGATCTGTTTCTGGGATGTTTTGGAACATCTGCCATTCCCTAAAGAGGAATTGCTGCGGGCGAGAAGGTTGCTTAAGCCAGATGGCATTCTGCTCATTAATTATCCGGATATTGGTACGTGGATGGCAAAATTGGCAGGACGACATTTTTGGTGGCTGCTTTCAGTGCATTTGGTGCATTTTTCTCAGAAAAGCATACGCAAACTCTGTGAGTTGACTGGCTTTCAAGCATACCACTTTGAACCATATTGGCAGACGCTGCAATTTGGTTATTTGGAGGATATGGCAATTCATTTACGGCTGCCGTTAAGCCGCGTTGCAAAACGGCTTACCCCACTGAAGGTCCAAACTATAGCAGTTCCCTATTATGCCAGCCAAACGACGGCTTTGGCGCGCTTGAAGCCAAATGGTTAGAGGTATGGGCAAGTTTAGGATAAAAAACACAATAAAAACATAGTTATCATGAGAGGTACGAGATCAAATGGATGGAAATAACCAAGCGGAATTTTGGAAAAAGCAGCGAGTTGTTGTTACCGGCGGAGCAGGCTTTTTGGGTTCCTTTCTTGTGCCCAAGCTGAAAGAACGGGGAGCACAACAAGTTTTTATCCCTTTAGAACAGGAATATGACTTGACTCAGCCGGAGGCGGTGAAGAGGATGTATGCCGACTTCCAGCCAACCCTTGTCATTCATCTGGCAGCTGTTGTAGGTGGGATTGGCGCAAACCGCGCGAGGCCAGCTGAGTTCTTTTATAAAAACCTCATGATGGGCGTGATGCTGATGCACGAAGCTTGGCTGAGAAATGTTGATAAATTTGTTGCTTTAGGGACAATTTGTGCATATCCCAAATTTACTCCTGTGCCATTCAAAGAGGAAAATTTATGGGATGGTTACCCGGAGGAAACCAATGCTCCCTATGGGTTAGCTAAGAAGATGCTGCTGGTGCAAGCCCAAACCTACCGGCAGCAGTATGGGTATAATGCCATTTATTTGCTGCCTGTGAACTTATACGGTCCGCGTGATAATTTTGATTTGCAAACCTCTCATGTTATTCCAGCAATCATTCGCAAGTGCATAGAAGCTCAAGCGCGCGGAGAAAAAGAGGTTGTTCTTTGGGGAGATGGTACACCCACACGCGAATTTTTGTATGTGGAAGATGCTGCGGAAGGCATTCTCTTGGCTACAGAACGTTATAATGGCAGTGAGCCGGTCAATCTTGGTTCCGGAATGGAAATCAGCATTAAGGACCTTGCCGAGCTGATCATGCGTTTGACTGGTTTTGAAGGCAAAATTGTGTGGGATACTACAAAGCCTAATGGGCAGCCACGTCGTTGTTTGGATACTACACGGGCAGAAAAGTATTTTGGTTTTCGGGCAAAAATGTCTTTTGAAGAGGGGCTGCGCCGCACCATTGAATGGTATAAACAAACTTACATGCAAGGCAAATGATTATGGCTGTGGAAGCAATTGAGCATTGGAAAGACGACGTTGTCATTTTGCGTCCATCGCGTGGCTGGGCAGGGTTGGCTTTAGGGGATGTTTGGAAATACCGCGAGCTGCTTTTTTTTCTGACATGGCGCGAAATAAAAGTCCGTTATCAGCAGACCCTGTTGGGTGCTTCTTGGGCTATTATTCAGCCATTTATGCAGATGATTGTCTTTAGCTTAATTTTTGGAGGCATTGCGCGCATGTCTTCGGAAGGCTTGCCTTATCCTGTTTTTTCCTATACGGCTTTGCTGCCATGGGGTCTATTCGCAAAATCACTTACAGATGCCGGCCGTTCTATGGTCATGAATAGGAACATGATCACAAAGATTTACTTCCCGCGCTTGATCATCCCCATGTCCTCAGTGCTAAGTGGTTTGGTGGATTTTCTGATTGCATTTGTCATTTTATTAGGGCTTATGTTTTATTACCGCATTACCCCTACTGCAGCAGTCTGGACTTTGCCGCTGTTCATTTTGCTTGCTATTATTACGGCGTTGGGAGTGGGACTGTGGCTTTCAGCTATGAATGTACTATACCGCGACGTAGGGCATGTACTGCCTTTTTTAACCCAGTTTTGGATGTTTTTAACACCAGTGATTTACCCCTCTAGCCGCATTCCGCAGAAGTGGCAATTGCTATATGCGCTAAATCCAATGACTGGTGTGGTGGAAGGGTTTAGATGGGCACTGCTAGGGTTGGATACAGCACCTACGGCGTTGATCGCCGTTTCTGCCAGCATTGCAGTACTGGTTTTTATCAGCGGTTTGTTTTACTTTCGCCGTATGGAACGCACTTTTGCCGATATGATCTGATAAGTTGGTGAATAACGATGCGAACAGCTATTCGAGTTGAAAATTTGGGAAAAATGTACCGGATTGGCATTGCGCCTGAGAAATACCGTACCTTGAGGGATCGTGTGGTGGATGCTGTCCATCTGCCGGCGCGGTGGGTGAATGGCTTGCGCAATTCGGTTAAACGGTCTTCGATAACAAACAACCAAGAAAATATTATTTGGGCTTTGAGAAATGTATCATTTGAGGTTGAACAAGGGAAAGTGCTTGGTGTTGTAGGGCGCAATGGGGCTGGTAAAAGCACCCTGTTGAAAATCCTTTCACGCATTACTGAACCAACTGAAGGATTTGCGGAGATTCGCGGTCGAGTGGGGTCACTGCTGGAGGTAGGTACCGGCTTTCATCCAGAACTGACAGGACGCGACAATATTTATCTCAATGGAGCAATTCTGGGCATGCGTCGGGCAGATATTGAGCGTAAATTTGATGCCATTGTTGATTTTTCGGGGGTAGAAAAATTTATTGATACGCCGGTAAAACGCTACTCCAGCGGGATGTATTTGCGTTTAGCTTTTGCGGTAGCAGCCTTTTTGGAGCCTGAGATATTGGTAGTAGATGAAGTACTGGCTGTGGGTGATGCTGAATTTCAGCGCAAATGTTTAGGGAAGATGAGCGATGTAGCTCATGAAGGACGAACGGTGCTGTTCGTCAGCCATAATATGTCAGCCATCATGCGTCTTACTGAAGAAACGATTGTTTTGGATAAAGGGCAAATGGTCTATCGCGCTCCTACTGCAGAGGCGGTTGATTATTATCTTTCATCTGGGTTAGCACAATCCGGTGAACGTTATTGGCTGCCCGATGAAATACCTTCGTCAGCTGCTCCTTTTCGTCCTATTGCAATACGGTTATTGAACAGGAATCATCAAGTCAGCGAAATCGTTCGTTCCATAGAACCTTGTATGATTGAAGTGGAATATGCTCTTGATGCGCCGCTTAGCGGTCTGCGAGTTGGCATCTATCTGCTGAGCGGCCGCGGCGATATCGTTTTTACTTCTTTTGATACAGATGATTCTAAATTGTATGAACAGTATTCAACCCGCAAGGCAGGGCATTATATCAGCCGCTGTTTTCTGCCGGCGGATTTGCTGAATGAGGGGCGCTATATTGTTGGTGTGAATGCCAGCACTTTTCGCGTGCAGCGGTATTTTCAGGATGAGAATGCCCTTGCCTTTATGGTGGATCCTTCCGGCGCGCCGGGCATGCAATGGGCAGAACCGCGGCTCGGTTTGGTTCGACCACGGCTCTCATGGGAGATTAGCTGTGAGGAATTGCAGTATTCTCTCGAAGAGGTGGAGCATAAGAAAAAGGTGCAAGGTGTAATGCAATGAAGAGAAGGCTGAAGCGTTTCTTTGGAAAGATCCCCTATACAGCTGAAATATATTGGCGGCTGCGCCAGTATGGGAAACCAACTGGCGGGTTTGCTTTTCAAGAGCTTCGTAAAGCTATACCAGAATGGCGGAAAGTTGGATTGAATATCCTTGCTCAAAGCAAGCCGCCGCAAGGAAAAAAGATATTTCTGTTCGCTACCCTGAGGTATTGGATTGAGCATGCTGCCTTAGTTGGGATGGCTTTAGGAGCTTTAGGCAACGAAGTTGATTTTGCTTTTCTGCCTTATGCGAATTGGCAGAAACCGATTGATGAGTTTGACCTGCGGCGCCAAAATATGTTTGTCCGTTACGTTCTTTCTCAAGCAGAACCGCTGATCAACGTTGTGCCTTTGCTTTCCAGAATGAATACGGATCAGCATTTACCTGAAGATCTCCAAAAAGCTATTGAAGATGTTGCTTTGCATGACGCCCAATACACGCAGCAGGTCGAAGAGATAAACCGCAACGGCAAGCTTTATCGTCTGCGGCTGGAAAGAAATCTGCAGGCTGCAGCAGCGGCTTTAGCGTGGATGAAAAAAAATAAGCCAGATGTCGTTATTTTGCCCAGCGGGAGCATCCTTGAATTTGGTGCTGTTTTTCATGCCGCCCGTTCGCTCTCTTTGCCGGTGGTTACTTATGAGTTTGGCGAGCAGCGGCAGCGGATTTGGCTTTCATTGAACCACCCTGTAATGCGCCAGAATACTGATGAGTTGTGGCAAGCATTGCGGGATCGTCCGTTAACAGCTGAACAGCGGGAACGTATTCAAAACTTGTATGCAGCACGCATGAAAGCAAATTTATGGGAAAATTTTGCTCGCCAATGGCAAGGAGTACCCAATGTTGGTGGTGAGCAGGTAAGGGCAGCATTGGGCCTGGATGAACGACCAGTAGTGCTTTTGGCTGCTAATGTGATTGGTGACAGCTTGACACTGGGACGTCAGGTGTTCACTGATAGTATGACAGAATGGTTGGTAAAAACCGCTCAGCTTTTTGCCCAACGGGATGATGTTCAGTTCATCATTCGTATTCATCCAGGCGAACGTTATACTACAGGTCCTTCTGTGGCAGAAATATTCAAGAATGCCTTTAAAGACGAGCGGTCTTTTCCACAGCATATTCATTTGATTGCGGCTGATGCTCCCTATAACACGTATGATTTGATTCAAATTGCTGATCTAGGGTTAGTATATACGACTACGGTAGGGTTGGAATTGGCATTAAGCGGGGTGCCTGTCATTGTGGTGGGAAACACCCATTATCGCGGCCGAGGTTTTACGTTAGATCCATCTTCTTGGGAAGAATATGAAAGGATGCTTTTTTCGGTGTTGAATGGGCCGGATAGACATCGGCTTTCAGCGGAGCAAGTAGAATTGGCTTGGCGCTATGCCTATCGTTTCTTTTTCAACTATCCCTTGCCTTTTCCTTGGCACTTGTGGCATTTCTGGTTGGATGTAAAAGAATTGCCGCTGGATCGCGTGCTCTCAGAAGAAGGCAGGGCAACCTATGAAAAGAGTTTTCGCTGCTTGTGCGGTGAATCTCGGCATTGGTCGGAGGAGGCATGAACGGGGTTCAACAACAGGTGCGCAAGTTTTACGATCAAGTGGGATGGCAGCAGTTGGATGAAGGCTACTTTCAAAATGCACACTATGAAGACTTGCGCCCGGTTTCAGCTGAATATATTCATCGCTGTCATTTGCGTCTGCTGCGCCATTTAAAGCCGGCCGGCAAATATTTTTTGGATGCCGGCTCTGGTCCTATACAATACGATGAATATCTTGCCTATTCAAAAGGCTATGCCTATCGAGTATGTGTTGACCTATCTATTGTTGCCTTACAGCAAGCGCGTCAGCGGATTGGCGCTCATGGTCTTTTTGTGGTGTCAGATGTAGCTCATCTTCCCTTCCGGAATGATGTTTTTGAGGGGGTGGTTTCCCTGCATACATTGCATCACCTGCCATTGGAAGAGCATCAAAGAGCCTATCGCGAACTGTATCGGGTAATGAGCAGGGGCAGTACCGCAGTGGTTGTCAACGGTTGGGATACGCCGCCGCTCACGAGGATATTGGAATTCCCTCTCAATATTCGGCGCTGGGCTAGGAGAACATATCGCGCTCTTAAAATTAAAATGGGTTTGTTAAGCCAAACCGCTGCTGAAACAAAGGCTACTTTTGTTCATAAAAACACTGCCTCTCATTTAAAAAAGATGCTGGCGAATGAAATGAAGGTAGCCATTTTCTGTTGGCGCAGTGTTAGCGTTCGATTTTTGCGTACTTATGTTCATCAGGGATTGGGGGGGAAGTGGCTGTTAAAAGCGCTTTTTTGGATGGAAGAAAAGTATCCTCGCTTTTTTGGGGAAAATGGTCAGTACCCTCTGATTGTCATTACTAAGGATTAGCCGGCTGCATAAGACGGGAGTCTAAGGTAAGACATCTATGTTGGAGTGGAACGAATAGGTACAAATGAAGAGCAATCAAACTTCCCCTCTCCAAATTAGGGGAGGGATGACGAATTGGAGAGTATCATGCAGTGGAATGATAAGGTAATTCTAGTAACTGGCGGAACAGGTTCTTTTGGAAAAAAATTCATTGAAATTTTGCTTAAAGAGTACAAACCAAAGAAGGTAATTATTTTCAGCCGCGATGAGTTGAAGCAATATGAAATGCGAGTAAGTGGGTTTGATGCCGTAAATCTGCGTTATTTTTTAGGAGATGTGCGTGATCGCGATCGCTTATATCGGGCGATGAAAGGAGTAGATATTGTTGTTCATGCTGCTGCTTTAAAGCAGGTGCCGGCTTGCGAATACAACCCAATGGAAGCCATCAAAACCAATATTTTGGGAAGCAGCAATGTTATTGAAGCAGCTTTGGATGCCAACGTAAAAAAGGTACTGGCACTTTCCACAGATAAGGCGGTGAATCCGGTTAACTTGTATGGGGCAACAAAATTGGCAGCAGAAAAACTCTTTATTCAAAGCAACAGTTATGCCGGCGGTGAAGAGACCCGCTTTAGTTGTGTACGTTATGGCAATGTTATTGGAAGCCGTGGCTCGGTTATTCCATTATTCTTAAAGCAGAGCGAAAATGGTGCAAAGCTAACGATTACAGACGCTCGCATGACGCGTTTTTGGCTTTCATTGGAAGTTGGAGTTCGCTTTGTGCTTAAGGCTATTGAGCAAATGCATGGCGGTGAGGTATTTGTGCCTAAAATTCCTTCCACGCGCATCCTTGATGTAGCAAAAGCCATTGCTCCAAATGCGGAAATTGAATATATTGGCATTAGACCCGGAGAAAAACTGCATGAAGTGCTTATCCATGAAGATGAAGCTCGAGCTGCAGTTGAATTGGAAGATATGTATATTATTCAGCCTGCTGAACGGCTTTGGTTCGGCTATGATTGGCAAACTAAGGGCAAACCTCTGCCGGAAGGCTTTCGCTACTCCAGTGATACAAATCCATCGTGGCTTACTGTAGAACAAATTCGGGAATTGATTGCTTCATTTACACGGTGAAAAAAGCTGATGCCTGCGCGTAGAAAACTGTTGCTCACCGGGGCGAGTGGTTTATTAGGATTGAATGCAGCGCTTCAGCTTTCTGCTTCGTACGAGGTAGTTGGCGTAGTAAATGCTCATCCTTTTAAGAGCTCTCTTTTTAAGGTGGTACAAAAGAACTTGCTTGAGGATGGGGCAGTGGAGAGCTTGATCGAGGAAATACAGCCACATTGGATTTTTAATTGTGCGGCTTTGGCAGATGTTGATCAATGTGAAAAGTTTCCGCAACTTGCTCAACGTCTCAATGTGGAACTGCCATCAAAGCTGGCGAAGGAAGCTGCGAGACATCGGATTGTGCTGGTTCATATTTCCTCCGATACAGTGTTTGATGGACAAAAAGGCAATTACTCGGAGGAAGATTTGCCAAACCCCATTAGTGTTTATGCAAAAAGCAAGTTAATGGGGGAATACGCAGTATCCGAAATTCTACCAACAGCCCTCATCGCTCGTACCAACTTGATTGGTTGGGGGCGTAGTGCGAAGCGTAGCTTAGCTGAATTCTTTTTTTATAACCTGCGCGATGGAATACGGGTGAATGGTTTTCGAGATGTTTATTTCTGTCCCTTATTGGCAAACACTTTAGCAGAAATCATCTCCCGGCTTGTAGAGCTAGAAGCGCAAGGGCTTTACCACGTTTTCAGTAAAGACGCGATGAATAAATATGATTTTGGAGTGCAGTTGGCGCGCCGTTTTGGGTTTGATGAGGCTTTGATCACACCTTTATCGGTTGAGGAGGCTGGCTTAACCGCGCCGCGCTCCCCAAACTTGACGATGGATACAACAAAACTGCAGAAAACTTTGGGTATGACACTTCCTTCGGTTAGAGATGCCTTAGAAGGTTTCTATCAGCAGTATTTGCAGGGGTATCCTCGCTATCTTCAAAACGATGTGATTGATTAAGTTGGTGTGTAATCTTGTGCTATAATCAATTCACTATAAATGGTATAAGTAAAAGAGGTGCAATTTTATGGCAACTCAAGAGCAGGAAAAGGCTGTAAAAAGTATAGTTCGAGCGGCTTACCCTCAAATAGCGGGGATAGAAACAAACCCAGCTGTGCAAATGGTTTTAGATTTCTTGGAAGAAGGGGAGATGCCTGAGGAATGCTTTCTCACTAGCTTGGGGATGCGCGGCAAAGAGCGGCTGGGTGAATCCGGGTGTTTGTGGGCAACGAATAAACGTTTGTTGTTTGTTGCTTGGATAAGTGTGTTCTCGAAAAAGCCGATGATGCTGGCATTTCCCTATTCATCCATTGAGGAGATCAATGATAAAAGTGGATCCATTCTCGGTTTCGGCGGTGAAAAGGTTGTTTGCACAATTGCCCAAAAGAAATATACTTTTATCTCATCCCAAAAAGGACATTCTTCTGATTTTGCAGATTTTCTTAAACAAAAGTGGCTTGTTAAAGATAAGGCAATGCTAACAACCCAAATTGAACCAAAGGCTGAGGAGCCAAATTTGACCGACCAATTGGAAAAAATAGCGGCCTTAAGAGAAAAGGGGCTGCTTTCCGAAGAAGAATTTAAAGAGGCAAAAAGAAAGATTTTGCAAGGATAACAAAGCTGGAGTGAACGCTCATGAACGAAATAAAAATTGCTGAACGCAGTATTGGTCCTTCATTTCCCACCTATTTTATTGCCGATATCGCTGCCAACCATGATGGAGATTTGGAACGAGCGAAGATGCTTATTCATCTTGCCAAAGAAAAAGGCGCAGATGCAGCAAAGTTTCAGAATTTTCGAGCGCCAAAGATCGTCTCTCAAGAAGGATTTGATAAGATGGGGAGACAGCTCTCTCATCAGGCAAAGTGGAAAAAATCGGTTTTTCAAGTATATCAAGAAGCCTCGCTTCCATTTGAATGGACGCCAATACTTAAAGAGGAATGTGAGAAAGCTGGCATACATTATTTCTCCTCTCCGTATGATTTTGAGGCAGTAGATATGCTTGAACCTTATGTGCCGGCATACAAAATTGGCTCCGGTGATATTGATTGGCTGGAGATGTTGGTTCATATCGCCAAGAAAGGTAAACCTGTGCTGCTTGCCAGCGGGGCTGCTACGATCGCTGATGTTCAACAAGCAGTGCACACCATTTTGCCTATTAACCCTCAGCTGGTGCTTATGCAATGCAATACAAACTATACAGCGAGCCTTGAAAATTTCCGCTATATCCACCTCAATGTATTGAAAACATATCAGGTGATGTTTCCTAACTTGATATTGGGGCTCTCAGACCATACACCCGGCCATGCAACTGTACTGGGCGCAGTGGCGTTGGGAGCGCGAGTCATTGAGAAGCACTTTACTGACGATAATCAACGCGAAGGACCTGACCATTTATTTGCCATGAATCCCGTGTCCTGGGCTGAAATGGTAGCCCGAACGCGTGAATTGGAAGCCGCACTAGGCGATGCAGACAAGCGCATTGTAGAAAATGAGAAGGAGACCTCAGTGGTTCAGCGACGCTGCTTGCGCGCTGCCCGAGATATTAAGGCGGGTGAAATATTTACGCGCGAGATGATTGATGTGCTGCGGCCGGCAACACCCGGCGCGATTAAACCGCCGGAAATTCAGCAGGTAATTGGCTGCAAAGCTTTGGTTGATCTGCCAAAAGGAACGGCTTTGCGCTGGTTGGATTTAGCTGCCGCTGAAAGCTAAATCGCTCATTTTATGGTGCATGGCTGCTTTCCGGATTCTCTACTTTTCGCGCGACTATACTCCACACGACCATCGTTTTCTTTCTGTGCTAGCCGAAAGCCCTTATGAAGTGGCTTATTTGCGTTTGGAAGACAATGGACAGTTGCTAGAAAAGCGTCCTTTGCCTGCGAAAGTAACTGAAATACGATGGGAAGGCGGCAAAGGATTGGTAAATTGGCATAGAGGTCTGCAGCTTATACCTGCTCTAAAGCGCATTATTCGCTCTTACCGCCCTCATCTTATTCATGCGGGACCTATTCAGCGGCCGGCATTGATGACTGCCCTGGCTGGCTTTCATCCCCTAGTGAGCATGTCTTGGGGATATGATTTGATTGCGGATGCGGAGAAAAATGCAGCTTGGAGGTTGGCAACTCGCTATACGTTAAAGAATAGCGATTGGCTGCTTGCTGATTGTCAAGACGTACGTAAGCTTGCTATTAAATATGGGATGGATTCTGACAGAGTCACGGTTTTTCCATGGGG
>DAOUFY010000106.1:0-6869 GCA_034429745.1 Anaerolineales bacterium | reverse complement strand
CTGTATTATTATATTTTTTGGAGTAGTACGGTGTAGCAAAGATTTAAGATAATTTAAATATTCTTTTTCCTTTGTAATTCTTAATTCCATTGTTTGTATGATTTGTTGTCTTATTTCCAACAAACTATCATACATTGAAGAAATATCAGGAGCAACCATCACTGCTGCTCCAGTGGGAGTTGGAGCTCTTACATCGGCAGCGAAATCTGCTAACGTAAAATCCGTCTCATGTCCAATACCTGTGATAACAGGAGATGTTGAATGATAGATTGCTCGGGCAATTTCTTCTGTGTTGAAAGGATACAAATCTTCTAAATCCCCCCCTCCTCTTGCCAAAAGGATTACATCTGGTTTAATGTTTTGGTTTAGATAATCTATTGCAGTAACAATCTCATTAACCGCATCAACACCTTGAACTGCGGTTGGGTATAAATATACTTCCGCTAAGGGATATCGTTTTCGTAACGTAGATAATATATCACTAATTGCTGCTCCACTGCTAGAGGTAATTAAACCAATCTTTTTCGGGTAATTAGGCAACCCTCTTTTCCGTTCAGAATCAAATAAACCCTCTCTTTCTAGCTTCTGTTTTAGTTTAATAAATTCTAGAAATAAGTAACCTGTCCCTTGCATTCTTATTTTATCAATATATAATTGATATGTACCGCCGCTGGGGTAAACATCGATTCGTCCGTGAGCTTCGATCAAAATGCCATTTTCTAATAAAGACGCTTCTTTACTCATGTATGATTTCCAAACAACACATTTGATGGAAGCATTTTGGTCTTTTAGAGTAAAATATATATGCCCTGACGTCGGTCTTGCAAGATTGGATACCTCTCCAAACACCCATATATCTTGCAAGATTGGAATGCTTTGAAAAAGACTTGTTATAATACGTGTTAGCTCGCTGACACTGCAAGCGGTAGCAATCTCTAAATTATTTTCTTCATGAAACATAAAAATCCTAAGAAATAAGGAATACACTGAAATGAAACATCTATGGTCTCCATGGCGGATGGAATATATTGAAAGAAGTGCTAATCATTCTCAGCATTGTGTATTTTGTGAAGCAATCAAACATGAAGATGGCCCAGAAAATCAAATTATCTATCGGGGGAAAAATGTTTTCGTTATTCTCAATCGCTATCCCTATACCTCTGGTCATCTGATGATTGTTCCTTACCAGCACACAGATTCTTTGAAATTATTATCACAATCAACAAGATATGAGTTGATCGAAATTACAACTCTGGCTATGGAAGTTTTAGATAATACATACCATCCAGAAGGATTCAATGCAGGTATCAATATAGGGAAAGCAGCTGGGGCAGGCATTGCTGAGCATATTCATCTCCATATAGTTCCACGCTGGAATGGCGACACAAACTTCATGTCAACCATTGGTGATGTAAGAGTATTGCCCGAATCTCTCGAGGACACATATTATCGGATACAAAAAGCATGGAAACAAGTTTCCACTTAAAGCTGCATTCAGCCCATCTATGTTTTTGATATAGAAATAATTACAATCGTCCTTTCTCCTAAAATGTTTTTATATATTGAAATGGTTGCTTCTTTCTTTTCTTTACTAAATTTTAATACAGTTATTTCATCAAGCTCTGTTGTGCCACGTTCTATTTTATTCCATCCATAACTTGGCATCACTTTTCGATAAAATGTTATGACCTCATCATAAGAAAAAGAAGTGGAATAGGTGATTAACGTCGGTGTTTTAAATAACTTGTTAACTTTGCGACTATCAACGATCGGTATATCCTCTGGAAGATCACCTATAAATGGCTCTTTTATTTCATCCAAATAAGCTTCAAGCGTAGCTGGCAATTGCTCATTCTTAACCATTGCTTGGATAGTATTAAGAATTTGTTGCCCTTCTGTGGATGAAAAAGATTCTAGTGTTGATTTTAATTCACTCCCTTCGCGAGCAGAAAATGCTTCTATAGTAGCTACCAATTTATCTTCCTCAGGTTCTATGAAGGAAGATGCCGTTGCAAATAATTCCTTATCGGGAAAAGTTGTAGCAAGACCTTGAACGGTTTGAGCGATGTTTTCGCTATTCAATTGGGTTGCTACACTTTCTATTGCGTCATTTATTGTAGGTTCTCTCAAAGATGCCGGCAACTCGCATGCAATAAGTAGTACTATCGGGATTAAAAAAGTCAGTACCTTAAAGGCAATTTTTTTCATACTTCATGACTTTCTTTAAGGAGTAATCGTTGGAGTAGGTGAAATTTCTTGTATTTCCGGTTGAGCAGGTGTAGGTTGCACACTTGTATCGTTTGTACCTTCTTTTGTAGGAGTTGGTTTAATAAGAGATGGTAAAGGCAATAAAAACGGATTATCATTGGGGACCAACATCACTTGAACACCCGGTGCAAGATTGGTTACATATTGATACGTTATCAATTCCGGCTGGCTTTTTATAGCTTCTCCAATTAGCTTTAAGGAATCAGCTTCAGCTTTGGCTTGGATAAGACGAGATTTAGCTTGCCCCTCTGCCTCAATAACCGCCGCATCTGCTTTTCCTTGAGCTATTTGTCTAGCTTGCTCTGCTTCTTGACGCTTTTGTTCAACGATAAACTTCGCTTGTTGAGCTCGTTGTTCAGCAATTTGCTTTTGCTCGACAGAAGCCGCATATTCTGGTGAAAAAGTGATATTCCGTAAAAGAAAATCATGAAGCAGCAAACCGTTTTTCTGCATTTTTTCAGCCATTAATTCCCTTATTTTTTCTGCCACCTCATTGCGTTTTGTACTATAGACTTGGTCAACTCTGTATTGCGAGATAGTATCGCGAATCACTCCCCGAGCTAATGGTCTGACTAAATCTGTAGAATAACGATCCTGCCATTCAATATGGACTTGTGGCACTCTGTCGGGATCAATGGAAAATATCACCGAAGCGTCCACAAAAACCTCTTGTCCATCCGATGTTCTTGCAGAAATGGAATCATCACCCTCAACTTGTCCTTCACGACTTGCGATAGACATCGTGTATGTTTGCCTTGAGATGTTATAATACTTAACTGATTCAAAATATGGAACTATCCAACGCAATCCAGGTGTAAGTGCTTGATCTCTATATCCTTTAGGATCAAGGGCTGAAATCACCATTCCCCTTTCTTCTGGTTTAACAAAAACCAAACCAGCTCCAATTGTTGATAGAATTATGGAGAGAACACCTAAACCAATGATTAGTGTAATTGCATTTCTTATAGGTCTGCCACGCGAAGCTGATATCCCTGCAATAAAAAGCATTCCAACAAAAATTAACCAAGATAATCCAGCAACAATCTGAATTAAATTCGCTACGTTCATTATTCACTCTCCTTTTCTTTATTAGCCAATGCAGACAACATCACTTTCTCAATCATTGGAATAATCATTGGTGGGTTAGGATGCAATCCTTCCATCAGCAAAGCATTTTCATAAATCAAGTCTATAATCGTATTATATAGATCGGGTTTTGTCTGGTAATTATCTAAATATTTAATTATTGGGTGAGATAAGTTCACTTCAAGCACTTTTTTCGGTGCTTCTACACTTCTACCTAGATAACGATATACACGTTGCCATTCCTGTCCGATAGATCCTTCAGGATCGGTTAGCCTAGCTATCGACTCTACCAATCTATCTGACGCTCTTACATCGACAACTTTATCTTTAAGGCGATCTTTAATATATTGAAGGATAGCTGTATTCCTTTCTTTTTCAGCTGCGGTTGTTTCTCCTTTTTGATCTTCCTTTTCTTCTAATGGAGAAACCTTGCATGTCGCACAATTTTCAAGAGGAAATCCTTCATATGAGTTTAATCCCATGAGCATAAAAGAGTCTATAGGATCAGAAAGCAATAATACTTCAAAACCTTCTTTGTTGAAGTACTCCAAGTGAGGACTAAATCTCATCACATCAACATCATCGCCCAATAAATAATATATACTTTTCTGGCCGGCTTTTAACCGACTGATAACTTCATTAAGAGAATTCCATTGATTGTAAAATTTAGAAGTTTTAAATCTCAACAAAGGATATAAACTTTCCCTTTCCTGGGAATCTTGGGTAGTTGCAACTCCTTCTTTTATAAATTTACCAAATTCTTCCCAAAACTTTTTATAGTCTTCCGGGTTTTTTATAGAAAATTCCTTAAGCGCACTAATCAATCTACCCGTTATAACCTTTCTCAATTTGCCTATAAGTTGATTGGATTGTATGTTTTCCCGCGATACATTTAATGGTAAATCTTCTGAATCCACAACTCCTTGAATAAATCGCATGTAATCTGGAAGAAGCTCTTTGCAATATTCTTGGATAAGTACCTTTCGAGCATAAAGCTTTAATCCTTCTTCTTTTCTTATAGACAAAATAAATCTTTCAGCTTTTGATGGAACAAATAAAAGCGCATGAACCTGAACCGGCGCATCTGTGTGCAAATGAACGTGAAGTAGAGGCTTTTCGATATCGTAGGTTAATTGCTTGTAAAACTCATCAATATCTTCTTGTTTAACATCTCGTGGTGATTGTCGCCAAAGTGCAGTAACATGGTTCGTTGGTTCTTTATCATCACCAACATAAATTGGGAATGCAATATAATCTGAATGCTTTTTAATAATACTTTTTATCCGCTGAACTTGAAGGAATTCTTCTGCGTCTTCTTTTAATTTTATTTGAATTGTGGTGCCTCTATCAGCCTTATCAGCATATGATAAAGTGTATGTCTCACCCCCTGAAGAGAACCAAGAAGCTGCTTGTTCATCAATTCTGTAAGATCGTGAAATAACTTTAACCCATTCTGCAACCATGAAAACCGAATAGAAACCCACCCCAAATTGTCCAATAATATCTGAAGTCGGAGCTTGCACTCCTTGAAGATTCATAGTTTGGTATGCATTTATAAACGCTTTTGCACCTGAATGGGCTATAGTGCCAAGGTTTTCATCAAGCTCCTTATATGACATGCCTATCCCATTATCAGATATGATAAGTAGCTTTTCTTTTTCGTCTATGGTGATCTTGATAGCTAACTCATTAGGCGAATCAAGCACATTTCTTTCTGTTAGCATAATAATGCGCATTTGGTTTAAAGCATCCGATGCATTGGACACAAGTTCTCTTAGAAATATTTCTCGTTCAGTGTAAAGTGAGTGTATCAATATATCTAATAATTGACGTATCTCGGTTTTAAAACTTATTGGTTGAGAAACACTTTCAGAGTTTCCATTTTGATTTATTACCTGATCCGTCATCTAAATCACACACCTTTCCTTCATAAAATATTTCGTTAAAAACACGATTATATTTTATCAAATTTTATTTACAAATAAAAAGATCCACTTTTCCACATGAGGCAAAAGTGGTAAAACGGGTTTATATGGAGAGATGTCTCACTATCTTACTTATTAAAGCAAATCAGCCCCAGCCTCTGCAAAATCATCCTCATCAACAGATTTTATGGATGGAAGAGGTACTTCCTGACTCTTCTGACGAACTGCCTTTTCAATTTCATTGAACAGCTCGGTGTTTTTAGCTAATACTTCTTTAGCATTTTCCCGGCCTTGAGCCAATCTGAGATCACCGTAAGAATAGAAGGAACCTCTTTTTTCAATTATTCCCATTTCAGTAGCAAGATCAATTAAATCACCTTCTTTTGAGATTCCTTGGTTATACATGATATCAAATTCTGCGGTACGAAACGGCGGTGCAACTTTATTTTTTACTACACGAACTCGTGTCCTATTTCCAATAATTTCGGCACCTTGTTTTATGGATTGAATCCGTCTTACATCCAATCGAACAGAGGCGTAAAATTTTAATGCCATTCCCCCTGTTGTCGTTTCTGGACTTCCGAACATCACTCCAATTTTCTGACGCAATTGATTTGTAAAAACAACTAAAGTATTGGTTTGTTTTATTGCACCAGACAATTTTCTTAGTGCTTGAGACATCAAACGAGCTTGCATACCCATCGAAGCATCTCCCATGTCTCCTTCAATTTCCGCACGCGGTACCAGAGCGGCAACGGAGTCGATGATTATCACATCAATAGCTCCTGAACGGACCAATGTTTCCGTTATTTCTAAAGCTTGTTCTCCTGTATCAGGTTGAGAGATGATCAATTTATTGACGTCAACTCCACATTTCGCTGCATAAGAAGGATCTAAAGCATGTTCCATATCAATGTATGCACAATTACCGCCAATTTTTTGCGCTTCTGCTACAATATGTTGACAAATGGTGGTTTTTCCACTGGATTCAGGCCCAAATATTTCTGTTATTCTACCTCTCGGTAACCCTCCGATTCCTAATGCAAGATCTAAAGATAAACTGCCCGTGGATATTGCTTCAATTGTTAAGTGATGAGCTTCACCTAAACGCATGACAGCGCCTTCTCCATAGCGCTTAGTAATCTCGCTCATAGCCTTATCAATCGCCGATTGACGAGGATCTAATATTGGAACATTATTTTGCTGCATATCAACAGTCTTTTTAGCCATATTAACTCCCTATTTAAAATTGTAATTTTATAGTAGCACATATGTTCTTTTTGGTCAAGGATCAAAGAAATTAACCTCGATCTATTTACATTTATATTATAATCTGTATGAAATTAATAAGGAGTTGAGTTATTGTGATTAACGTACTTTCATCTAACGAATTAAACATAATTGATAACGAAATCAGGAATAATGAAAAATCCTTTTTCCTTAATGTTGATGATATTGGTAAACAAATAGCCCTTGCTATTGATCAAGCATATTCTCATAAAGCTGAAGAAGGCTTATTTTGTATTATTGGGAAAGGCATGAAATCATTTTATGCCTTAAAGAGCATGCAGTATTTATCTGAGATGAACT
>DAOUFY010000105.1:0-18020 GCA_034429745.1 Anaerolineales bacterium | reverse complement strand
TGCATTTGGAGAAAAAGCTTTAAAAACCATCTTTTACCTCATATAAACTAAACATTTATTGATTAATTATCTTATTTGATTGAATATGTCATATTGCTACATTTTATGACCATTATATTCGATTTTCCTTTGATTTCAAGACCCTTGTTATTTTTTAACAAACTTCTTAACATCTCAAATTGGTGATATTGTTAAGATATTATTCTTTACTTAACCACAATTGAAACACTTATTGTACCGGCGCTCCTTTAGTGCGCCCCATCCATTCCAAACTTTCCAATTCACCAAAGTGCTCTTTAAAAATTCGATAATACATAAGCTCTTCTTTGGTGTTTAATTTCCATCCACTGGGCAGTATCCTTTCCCGCTGAAAATCACTATCAGATATTATGCCTTCTGCATGTTTTGCTAACAATTCCCCCACTCCTGCTCCCTGCCAAAATTTAGCCTTTTTTCGCCATAAAACATTGTCGGGTATCAACCCTTCAACAACTTTTCGCAGTACCCATTTCTCAATTACCTCATTTCCATGCTGCATTAACTTATATTTTGCGGGTATTTTTAAAGCAAACTCTACTACGTCCATATTCGTGAAAGGGGTAAATGCGGTCAAGCCATTGGCTTGTGAACTACGATCAACTCTTTGAAGGGCAGTATTATGCAGTCTCATCACAATATCCTCAAGTTCTTGCGGCACTTCTTCCAAAGGTAGGCTTTTTATATAATCATAACCTGCGAATAACTCATCCCCTCCTTCTCCTGAAAATATTCCGCCTACATAATTAGCAGCAACCTTGGAAGTGAGATAATTCGTGATTGAAGAACGCACTAAAAGTGCATCAAAGGATTCAAGGTAATAGATAACTTCCGGCAACGCAGCTAGTAAGTCTGATAAAGTAACCTTGATAATATGATGCTTAATTCCGAAATGTTCTGCCAATTGCGTTCCATAAAGAATATCTGAAGCCCCCTCCAAACCGCTGACAAAAGATTGTAGTGTTTTTACATATTTCATCGCTAATGCAGCGATCACAGAAGAATCCACACCTCCTGAAAGCCAAATTCCCATTTCATCAGCTAAACAGCACTGTTCAACAGCATTCTCTAACTTCTGCCGCAGCTTATCAACTATTTGCGTTAGGTCATCATGAGGCAAATTTTCACTTTTTAATTGATAATATGCATTGAATCCAGCATTAGTTGAATACCAATGGCCTGGTGGAAATTCATAGATTCTTTTCGTCAGCGGCAATAATGCTTTTACCTCCGAGGCAAAAACTGACCCGCTTTCAGTTTGACCATAATATAATGGTTTCGTTCCTAAAGGATCTCTAGCCAAAAACAATTGATCCTGTAAAATGGCAGCTATTGCAAATGGCTGCTTCCACTTTAAGATTTTCGTAGGAGAAGGCTGTTCCGGAACGAATCCATCCCAAACACAAGACGATTGAAAGGAAGCATTTTGCAAGCCACTTTCTATCTCTTGCCAATTTCCCCCCATAACAATATTAGAGCCTGTAACAATTTTTTCTTTAAACTGACCGCGATAAGAAATTTTCAATAAGCTGCTTTTCACGATATCTGCTGAATTGCCCCCTGCAATTCCTGCTATCCCTGCCATTTATTCCTCCTTTTCTAATTTCTACTCGTTACTACCAAAATATTCAATCTTCAACTAAATAACCTATAATGACCATTGATAGGAAATTAATTCTACGTATTCATATCATATGTCTGTACTTTAACATCAACAGTATCTCTGTAACCTTTATTTGATTATCTCGTCATATTAAGCAGATAACAATAATCTAATTAAGAGTAATGAGGAGGTCTTTTATGAGTTTTGTTAATGAGGCAGGTTGGGATAGAATTATTAGAGTAATCTTAGGTGTTGTCCTTTTACTCTTAGGCTGGGGTGAATTCGTTACAGGCAGCGCTGGGTTACTTTTGAAAATTATTGGTTTTATTCCATTGTTAACAGGCTTAATAGGATTTTGCCCACTCTATACTTTATTAGGATTTAGAACCAATAAAGCCTAATTTTTTCTAAAATATTGCCAATACTCGCCAATCCCTTGTAACAGGCTGTCCATTATTAATCGGACAGCCTGTTATTATTAACATTAGAAAAATCAAACAACTCCTAACTATTTTTCGTTTAACAATTTCTGTATTTTGATATAAGTTTCACCTTGCTATGGATATGTATTATTGTAAAACCAATTATAACTATAATAAGCTGAATAAGGACTTTGCATTCTTATTGTGATAACACTTGAGCCTGCCAGCGAACTAGGGATATTAAAACTCGCCGAGAAACTGCCCCCGCGTCCAGAATTGAAGCTTGTTACTTTAATTCCAGGATTTGAAGCTGTGTTATCTCCTCCCATATATACATCAAAAACGGTGTTTGGTGGAAAGTTAAAGGTAAATACTGTTACACTCAAATCTTTAATAACACTAGTTATGCTAAATGTTGGAATGCCGTAGTAATCCACATAATAATTATTATAAGGATTTATATACGGATTATAAGCCGGATTGGCATACGGAGTTGGGTACAATTGGGAATACGGATTATTTACCAATGGTACTGCATTCATCGTGGTTTGGTTATAAAACCAATTATATGCATAATACCCCGAATAGGGGCTTTGAAGCCGAATAGCTATCCGATCTTGTCCATATAGTGCCGCAGGTATATCAAAAGAAGTAGTAAAACTACCCCCAAACCCACTATTAATTGTCGCTACCCGTATGCCATTGATTCCTTGTGTCCCATAATACCCCATCGTAACATCAAACAAATCATTCATCGGAAAATTCGATGTAATAATCGTTACAGATTGATCCCTAATCACCCCAACAATAGAAAACGTTGGTACACCATATTGCGGTAAGGGTCCTGGTTGGCTCGCATATGAGGATGTATTGAAAAACCAATTGTAACTATATACCCCGCTATAAGCAGATTGGACTCTCAGAGCAATGGTCGGCTGCCCTGCCAGGGCAGGTGGAATATTTACTGTCGCTGTAAAATTACCGCTGCCTGAATTAACCGTTCCTACTTTAATGCCATTAATGCCTTGTGTGCCTTGATATCCCATATATACATCCAAATTGTCATTGGCTAGAAAGTTGGAGCCTGAAAAAGTTACCGCTTGGTTTGGAATAACATTCAAAACAACAATAGTTGGATTAATATAAGGCATTGGCGCAGCCGAAACGGGCAGAAATATCATACTCATCAGCATAACCAAACTTACGATGGTATAAATCGGCTTTATCATCATCGGTTCTCCTATTTTTCAAAATGAAGCATACTACAAAGACTAATCCTCTGTATGACTAAAAGGATCTGTGCAAGAACCATGCCTCATCAATTCTTTACCCTTAAAGTTCTAATTACGTCAAAATATGGTATGATTCTTTTTAAATTTTGCCGATTTTAATCTTCAATAAAATCTCTCAACAACAAAAAAACCATAAGGGATTGAATGTTTAGAGTAATACTGCACTACCGCCGCATGAAAAAGGATTACAAAGGATGGGGTCTGCATGTTTGGGGTCCCACTCTTGATGAAACAGCATGGCATGCACCTTTAATGCCTATGGGGGAAGATGAATATGGTATCTTTTGGGTGGTGCGCATGGCTAAAGGTGCAGAGGTACTCAATTATATTATCCACCGTGGCGAAGAGAAGGATTACTGGCAAGATCAGCAACTTAACATCACAGAAACCGGCCGAGAAGTTTGGCTTATTGAAAGTACCGCTGATGCCCCTTCCCCACACTTTACCAGTCCAGAAGAAGCGATATATGCTCTTGCCGCACGCGGTGTAGGAGATATTCGTAAACAAGCTCAAGCTTACTGGCTTACTCGTGATACCATTGCATGGTACGTCGGATATGGCTACCCTTATAAATATCAGCTTCACTATGCACCAGAAGGCGGAATCCTTGCCTCAGCTGAGGGAGTAAAGGGAGGATGGAGCATTCCTTTGCTTTTTGCTGAACGCAGCTTGAGCCCTCTTTTGGTAGATAAATATCCTCACTTAAGGCACACCTCCACATTTAAAATTCCACAAAAATACCTTGAGCTCGTGCCTGAAATGTTGAAAGGGCAGGTGATCATATCCATGTCTTCTATTGAGGGAGAAGTCTTTGCAGTATCTGCCCTTCAAATACCAGGTGTCCTTGACGACTTGTACACTTATCATGGAGAGTTAGGGGTTTCTTTTCAAGAGAACATCCCAACATTGCGCTTATGGGCACCGACTGCCCGTTCAGTTTTACTTCACCTATATAGATGCCAACCTAATAATCAAATGTTAGAGTTATCTTGCTCTCCCATTCCAATGAAATGGAAAGAAGATTCGGGCATATGGGAAATTAAAGGCGACCCTTCCTGGGTTGGATTGTATTATCTATACGAAGTCTTTGTTTATGTACGCCAGCAAGATAAAATCATCAATACTTTTGTTACAGATCCTTATTCAATAAGTTTGGCTGTCAACAGCAAATATAGCCAAATTATTGACTTAAATAATCCAGAACTTTTTCCCCAAGATTGGCACACGACCTTCTCTGTCCAATTATCTAAAAGCAATCAGCCCAATCACCCAGCAGATATGGCAATTTATGAGTTGCATCTACGCGACTTTAGCGCATTTGACGAAAGTATTCCAGAGGAAAAGCGCGGAACATACCTGGCTTTTACCTGTGAAGATTCCTTTGGAGTTAAGCATCTTAAAAGAATCGCAGATGCCGGCATCACCCATATTCACTTTTTGCCCCTCTTCGATTTTGCTACGGTGAACGAAGACCGCTCTACATGGGCATCAGTTGATCCAATTCAACTATCCTCTTTACCACCAGAATCCGACCGGCAGCAACATCTTATATCTCAAATAGCTCATCAAGACGGCTATAATTGGGGCTATGACCCATTCCACTTTTTCACTCCTGAAGGCAGTTATGCCCTCGAACCCCAAGGCGAAAAGAGAATTATTGAATTTCGTCAGATGATCTGTGCCTTAAAAAAAATCAACCTCGGTGTGATTATGGACGTAGTCTTCAATCACACCTATGCCGCCGGTCTTGAACAATTCTCCGTACTTGATCGGATTGTCCCAGGCTATTATCATCGGTTAGATAAAGATGGATTGATTTGCACGAGCAGTTGTTGCCCAAACCTTGCCACTGAACATGCCATGATGGAAAAGCTTATGATTGATGCCATTAAACATTGGGCAATCCATTATAAAATTGAAGGCTTTCGTTTTGACTTGATGGGACATCATCTAAAATCAAATATGCTTAATCTTCGCGCCGCTTTAGATCAATTGACGTTTGAAAAAGATGGGGTTGACGGAAAGCAACTTTACCTATATGGAGAAGGCTGGAATTTTGGGGAAATGGCACATAACGCACGCGGCGTCAACGCTACTCAATGGAACATGCAAGGTACCGGGATAGGTACTTTCAATGATCGCTTGCGGGAAGCTGTTCGCGGGGGAGGACCCTTTGGAAATATCCGAGAACAAGGATTCGTTACTGGACTCTACATTGATCCAAATGAAGATGAGCACCGTCCATTATATTCGCAGTTAGCCAAATTGCTTGATTTGACTGATCGCATCCGCCTAGGTTTAGCCGGCAACCTTGCTGAATATGAAATGATGGATCATAAAGGGTTTTGGCTCTCAGGTGCTCAAGTTAGTGATGGCTGCGGTTATACCCGTGATCCGCAAGAAAATGTTGTGTATGTTTCAGCTCATGATAACGAAACCTTATTCGATTGCATCCAACTCAAAGCTCCCTTCAACCTAAAAATGGAAGAACGAGTTCGTATGCAAAACCTCGCCATAAGTATTGTAGCTCTTGCACAAGGTGTTCCTTTCTTTCACGCTGGTTGTGAGCTTCTTCGTTCAAAATCTCTTGATCGCGATAGTTATAACTCTGGCGACTGGTTCAACCGCCTAGACTTCTCCTATCAAACCAACAATTGGGGTGTTGGGCTGCCATTGCGCGAAAAAAATGAGGCAAACTGGTCTCTCATGCGAAAACTATTAAGCAACCCCAATTTGTGCCCTTCCAAGAAGCATATATTGGCTTGTTTATATCATTTTGAGGAAATGCTTCGTATCCGAAAAAGTTCTCCGTTATTTCGCCTGCGTTATGAAGGCGAGATCATGAATCGGGTAAAATTTTTGAATACAGGACCTAACCAATTGCCAGCTTTGATTGTCATGCAATTAATTGATGATATCCCTATGCGCATTGATAATCAGTATGATAACATATTAGTGTTTTTCAACGCTCATAAAATCCCACAAGCCATTTCTCTTGCATCCGATGTTACAGGTGTCTATTCACTTCACCCTATCCAAGTCCGTTCCCGCGACGAAGTCGTTCGCCGCTCTACATTCGATGAAGTATCCCATACGTTCTATATTCCTGCTAGAACTTGTGCTGTATTTGTAAGAAGGCGTTCAAAAAAGAATATGCCCTAAATGAAAAAGTGGAATTTGCCTTCCTTTCTCTTAACCATATCCTTGCTTAATATCCTCACCCTTTCCCTATCTCAATTGGAATGTTGGGGCTGGCACATTGATCAGTTTGTTCGTTACTCCATTAATGAGCCTTTTACCTCTGCAAATACAACCACTAGTCAAGCGGATATCAATGGTGATGGTTTTCCAGAAAAAATTCTTTGGATGAGAAATCATTCCCAAATAGCTCTTTATTCCATAAATAATCAGACAAACCATACGCAGACGTTAGTGTGGCAATCACCTGCTGAGTGGCAAGTTACTCAAGCCGCTTATTCAGACCTTGACAATGATGGTAAAATTGAATTAACACTATTAGTTTGGCGCGACTATAAACCATGGCCTATTGACAAATATATCCCTTTTGGGGGTAGAATAAAAGGCTTTCACAACTCACAAGGGAAAAGTTGCCAAATTATCCTGCTTTATTGGCACAATGGACGCATGCGTGAGAGATGGGCTGGCTCTGCTATGGTTAACCCTGTCCTTTCATTTGCCTCAGTTGATTTTGATGGGGATCAAAAGGAGGATTTATTAACACTAGAAGGAAAATATAATTACCCCTCTTATAGCTGGTCATTATCTTTATGGAAATGGGAAGGGTTTGGGTTTACACATTTTAAGCGCTTAAATGTTCCTTTTCAAACCTTTCACATCATAAAAAATCATCAAAATAAGCCCTTCATTTTAGCGCAAAGATAAATTTAAAAAATTAATAGAGTATAGTATTGTAAGGAGACAAACATGTTTAATAAAAAAATTACTTTTGGATTAATTTCCATCCTCCTCATTTTAATGCTGTCTTGCAACTTTGTTAAAGCAATAACAAAAGTTGAAACAACTCCCCCTTCAAACCCAACTAACCTACAGACAACAGAAATATCATCCGAAACGACAAGCGATAATACTCAACAAGAGCAAACTGAGTTTGACGAGTCTGAACTTCCTCAATTTTTAGCGTCTGAAGTATATTTAGTCTCCTTTGCCGATTATCCCGCCGAATCGGTCAAGTTGCCCCAACGCTTTGCTGGGGGTTATCAATTGCCGATAGATTTATCAAAAATCCAAAATGTCAATAGTTACGAACTCAGCCAAGAACAAAAATCTCTATTAACAAAAAATGGTTTTGTCGTTGAAGCGCCTAAAGCCGGTGAATTTAGGGAATTTTACCAAATCTACGAAATGTACCGCTACCTGGATGATCAACCTATTTTTGTAACCACGGATTCGGTACTACACATCTATCATCTAATTTTTAATAAAATGCTTCGCGATCTAGAACGTGAATATTTTTTCCCTTACTTGAAGCGATTAACAAACAGCCTACTACAATCTTCATTACAGCAATTTCAGCAATTAAAAGGCACGCAGTTAGAAGAACAGGTAAAGCGCAATCTTGCTTACTTTACGGTTGCTGATCAACTTCTTGGCTCAACAGCTCCGATTACACCAGAAGTCGCAGATTTAGTTAACGCTGAATTATCTCTGATCAATGCCCACGAAGGACCAAGCATATCTCCCATTTGGGATCGTCCAGGAATTGCTGACGATAGGCGTTATATCGAGGATTATACCCAATATATTCCTCGCGGTCATTACACGCTTAGCGATGATCTCCAGCGCTATTTCAAGGCAATGATGTGGTATGGACGCTTAACTTTCCGCATTTCTGATCCTTTTGAAACTCAGCGCGCACTGCTTTTAGTTCAAGCGTTGCGCAATGCCCCCCCTTCCGAAGGAATACCTGCAGAACAACTATGGGATAACATATATTCACCAACCACTTTTATCGTTGGCAAAGCAGATGATCTATCTTCGCATGAATACGGAGTTGTATCGGATTCAATTTTTGGACCCAATCCCGATTTACAAGCCTTCGCGGATGAACAACAAGTCTCTCGCTTTGCAATGGCTATTAAAAAACTACCTCCACCTCAAATCAATTCAATGTGGGTTTGGATCTGGCAAGATCGCAACGAAGCGACTCCGGGCATGCGCTTTATGGGACAGAGGTTTACTTTAGATGCTTATATCTTTCAACAACTCATCTTCCGCAATGTTGGTACTTTAGAAGAGCCCCGCGATCTACCTAAAGCCTTAGATGTTTTTGCTGGCATGGGTTCCGATGAAGCTCTAAAAATTCTGACGGAGATGGGCGAAACCAAATACCAAAACTACTCTCAGCAAATGGAAAAAGTCCGAAAAGAAGTCGCATCTTTAGACGAGGATTCTTGGACTCAAAGCCTTTATTGGGCATGGCTGGATGTCTTCAGACCTCTCATACAGCCTAAAGGTGAACAATTTCCGCCATTTATGCGTACATCCGCTTGGAATCAAAAAGAACTTTTCACTGCTCTTGGTTCTTGGACAGAATTAAAGCATGATACAATCCTTTATGCTAAACAAGTTATGGCAGAAATGGGTGGTGGTGGACCCGAAGAACCGATCCACGGCTATGTAGAACCAAACCCTGAAGTTTATGCTAAACTATTGGCTTTAGCTAACATGACTTTCAACGGTTTGCAAGCCAGAGGACTCCTTAATGAAACAACCCGTGATAACTTGAAGAATATCATTGATCTGCTGTCGTTTCTCAAAAGAGTATCCGAAAGTGAATTGGCTAATGAAACCCTATCCGACGACGACTATTGGCGCATCAGTTATTATGGTGGGGAGTTGGAAGCAATGACCATCAAAGCCGCCGATCAAAATGATCCCAATGATAGAGATCTGACCGATCAACATGCAGCCTTAATTACCGATGTTGCCACCGGCAATGAACGCATTCTACTAGAAGCTGTAGGTCAACCGACCCGTATCTATGTTGTCTTGCCGGATGAACCTTTCCGCATTGCCGGCGGTGCAGTATATACCCATTATGAATTTACAGCACCTCTAGCCGAAAGAATGACAGATGAAGATTGGCGCGCTAAAGTTAAAGCTGGAGATACTCCTCCACTTGCTCAATGGACTTCAAACTTTATAGCTCCATGAGGTTTGCACTCAGTTATTACCCCAAGGCATATCTTTGCCTCATCATATGCATTTTCTCTTGTATCCTCTCTTCTTCTAGTCCAAAACCCAGCATCACGCTGCTTGTCTTAGGCGACGTGATGCTGGGAAGGTCAATCGCCGAAGAGCACCAAACAAAGTATTCTTGGAAAGTTGCTCTGCAATGGCTTGATCCTTATATCCAAAAAGCCGATCTAATGTTGATCAATCTAGAATCTCCCATTGCCCTCCAACAAAACAGTATTTCTTTAGGTAAAATTGACCTCAGGGCACCAAAAGCGGCTTTAAATTCCTTTCCCAAAGATAAAACTGTTCTTTTGTCTATTGCTAACAACCATATCACGGATGAAGGTGTATCAGGAGCGCTACATACCGAAAGAAACATTATCAAAGCCGGCTTTTTTCCCATCGGATTATCTCATCAGCCACTATTGATGAGTTATAATGGAATGCGTATGGCATTCTTTGCTTGGGATGATGTTCTTAAACCAATAGACACTATTGATGCCACAAATCAAATCCGCCAAGCCCGCTCAAATGGATACTGGGTGTTAGTCTCAGTGCATTGGGGAATTGAATACAGTCTTGGTGTTACCAATCGTCAAAAACAATTAGCCCAGGCCTTTGCGGATGCAGGTGCAAATTTTATTTGGGGTCACCATCCGCATGTACTTCAGCCATTAGACTGCATATATGGCAAAAATCAAGATGTACCTATAATCGTAGCTTATAGTATGGGCAACACGCTTTTTGACCAAATGACCCCACCATATGCTAAAATTGGTTCGGGTTTACTGATGACCATCAATCAGAATTCCATTACAGATGTTCAACTCATCCCTTTTGAAATCCGCCCTCAACAAGGGAGAGTATCTGCGCCGGCACCTGAATCAGCATTGAAAGCTTTTGAGCAAATCACGTATTTTATGCATCATCATCCTCAAGCGTGCACCATACCATTGAACATAAAAACTAATTTAATGCAATAGACGTCTATGTCCGAATTAATCAAACCAACACCCTTTCCCCTATCAAACTTCCTTAGTCAGTTTAATCTTTCGGCTTCCCAATATAATATTCAAGAATTAATCATCAACGATGTTACCAATAACTCCCGTAAGGTTCTTCCAGGCAGTGCCTTTGTCGCATGGAAAGGGGTTAACCTCGATGGACATCAATTCTTTCCTGAAGCCATTCATAACGGGGCGGTGGTTGTTTTTGGTACTGAACCCATGGCAGATCTTCCGATTCCCTATATCCAAGTACCGGATAGTCGTGTCATTCTAGCCCATCTTGCAGCCGCCCTTTATGGATACCCAGCCCGAAACATGGTAATCATTGGTGTTACTGGCACTGATGGTAAAACCACGACTTCAAACCTAATCTATCACATTCTGCGTTGTGCCGGGTTGAAAGTTGGAATGATCTCGACTGTTAATGCCATAATCGGAGATCAGATCATTGACACCGGTTTTCACGTTACCACACCAGATGCTCCTGACGTTGCTCGCTATTTGGCTATGATGAATGCCCAAGGGATTACTCATGTTATTCTAGAAGCCACCTCTCATGGACTTGCTCAAAAGAGAGTCGAAGCTTGCGAATTTGACATTGGTGTCGTAACTAACATCACCCACGAACATTTAGACTTTCACGGTAGTTATGAAGCATACCGCGATGCTAAAGCCCATCTTTTCACCCTTGCAGCAACCACCAAACCTAAACCTTTTAGCATTGAACGCAAGGCAATCCTCAATTGCGATGACAGCTCATTTGATTACCTTAAGCGTTTTGTAAAATTGCCATACATTGGGTATGGAAAATCTCCATGCTCGAATGTCCGCTTAACCAAAGTTATTAGCACACCGAATGGGCTGCAGTGCGAGATTAAAAGCAAAGACTATATATTATCGCTTTCCAGCCCCTTGTTGGGTGAATACAACGGATATAATATCGCGGCGGCAGCAGCTGTAGGTAAGGAAATCTTTAACCTACCTGACGATGTAATTCAAGCGGGCATAAGCTCTTTAGAGTATATACCCGGTCGTATGGAACGAATTGATTATGGGCAACCTTTCACAGCCATTGTGGATTTTGCTCATACACCCAACGCTCTAAAGAATGCTCTATTAGCCGCCCGTAGTTTCACAAAAGGCAGAATCATTGCCATCTTCGGTTCTGCTGGATTGCGAGACAAAGAAAAACGTCGCTTGATGGCTGAAATATCAGCACAGCATGCAGACATCACTATCCTTACTGCAGAAGATCCGCGCACCGAATCATTGGATGATATACTTGCTGAAATGGCAGATGGAGCAATTAGCCGCGGAGGTATTGAGAATAAGACATTTTGGCGCATCCCTGATCGGTGTCAAGCTATTCGGTTTGGTGTGCAAATGGCTCAACGCGGGGATACGGTCATGGCTTGCGGAAAAGGGCATGAACAATCTATGTGCTTTGGAACCACAGAATATCTTTGGGATGATCGGATTGCCATGCGAGCCGCCATAGGTGAATTACTTGGCATTCCCACAGAGCCAATGCCATTTTTACCAACTTAACCCTTTTTACGAGAGGTTTACCTTGAATAACGATCAAGCAGATTCAAAAAAATCCTATACAACAACAAATATAGAAACTGAATTACTTGAAGATGACCTTAAGGTTCACTATAATGTCGTTTCCATCGGAGACCTTGCTGCCGATGTTGCCTTGAAAATTCCTCATTTTCCTATTACAGCAGAAGAAATTCAAATCATCCATGATGTTAACTTGGAAGCAGGCGGGGCGGGCAATTTCCTCATTACAGCCAGCCGATTAGGTTTGCACGCTATCGCGCTAGGTGCAGTGGGTGCTGCCGATTTTTTTGGACCAGCTCTTCTGAAAATATTGATGATGGAAAATGTTGACACACACCATGTCATTCGACAAAGCGAGGGAAATACTACCACAGTGTTTGTCATCATTGATGAAAAAGGGCAACACACATTTTTAGGTCAATATGGCAATGGTCAGGAAATACAATATTCACGCGAATGGGATGAGGTTATTCATCAGGCAGATTGGGTACAGACTTGGGGTTATGGTTTAAAAGAAAAAGCCACTTCACGCGCTATGCTGACTGCGATGAAAACCGCAAAAGAACAAAATATTCCTGTTTGTTTTGATGTCGGTCCTCACTTATCCGATCTCACCCAACAACAATGGCAGGAACTAATCTCAGCTGCAACAGTGGTCATGCTGACCGAATCTGAAATTCCAGACTTTATGAAACATTACAACAATTGGCGCGATGCTGAAAACTTTTTATCTTTAGGTGCACATTGGGTCTGTGTCAAAAGAGGTTCAGATGGCTGTATTCTGATATCCAATCAAGGAAGTGAAGAAATAGCTGGTTTTCCTGCAACATTTCGCAATAGTACTGGTGCCGGCGATGCTTTTGCCGCCGGCTTTGCCTACGCCATTTTGCACGGAGCAGAACCACAGCAAGCTGCCTCTTTTGCCAATCTCGTGGGTGCTGTGAAAATACAAAAAGTTGGTTCTGGCCGCAACATGCCAACAAAGGAAGAAATTTTTGAATTTATGGAAAAAAATAATCTTCACTTTAGTTTTATATCAACAACTTAGAACATAGGAGGAAAAAGATGAGAAAATTTTGGATTGATACAGATACAGCTTCGGATGATGCAGTAGCTCTCTTAATGGCATTGCGCTGGGAAGATGTTCATGTTGAGGGCATATCTATTGTTGCTGGAAACGTTCCGGTTGATATGGGCAGCCGTAATGCGCGCTATACTGTAGAATTGTGCGGCAAAGACACTCCCGTTTATGTTGGCGCTGCTAAACCTTTATGTCGTGAACCCTATTGGGCATTTTTCTTTCATGGAGAAGATGGGATGGGTGGTATGCACTACCCAGAACCTAAGCGAGCAGCTGAGCCATCTTTTGGTGTTGATGCACTCATTGAAGCTGTCCGCCGCTATCCCCATGAAATTACCTTAGTAACTTTAGGTCCACTAACCAATATTGCTATAGCTATACTTAAAGCGCCGGACATCATTGAAAAAATACCGCAAGTGGTGTGTATGGCAGGAGCCGCAGCTTGCCTTGGTAACATCACACCGGCAGCAGAGTATAACGTATGGGTTGATCCAGAAGCTGCTAAAGCCGTTTTTCACTCCGGCCTGCCCATTTTAATGGTTGGATGGGAACATTGCCGCGGTGACGCCAACCTCAATGCAGAAGAAATGGCTTATGTTCGCTCTTTCAATACTCCTTTCGCCCATTTCACCATTGATTGCAATGCTGATGCAATCAAAGCCAATCAACGCTGGTTGAAAGATCCCGCCCTTGGATTGCCTGATCCCGTAACGATGGCAATTGCTTTGGATCCATCCATTTGCACAAAGAAAAGCAAACACTACGTAACTGTAGAGACTGGCAGCGAAGTGACTCGCGGCATGACAGTTGTTGATGAACGCGGGGTTCTCAATAAAGAACCAAATATCGAAGTTTGCTGGCAGATAGATATACCCAAATGGAAAGAGACGCTCTATCGAACTTTAAAATAACTATAACAATTAAGCCAAAAAAATTACCAAGGTTGCAAACGAGTGGGTAAATACCCCCTCGTCAGTTTTAATAGTACATTTGGAATTAATAAATTAGATACTACTTTTGTATTATTTTTATGAACTTACGGATTAATGAATTTACTTCTTTGCTGCATAGTTTACTGTGATCCCGCTTGAGACGCTTGTGCTGTTAGAGTTGCAGATTGAGAAGTTTGGGTTGCTTCAGCGGCCTGGGCTGTCTGAGCTGCAGCTGCTTGAGAAGTCTGAGCTGCAGCTGCTTGAGCTGTTTGGGTAGCTAAAATTCCTAAAGCAGCATTAGCTGTGGCTTGAGCGGCAGCGGCTGAAGTAAGGGTCATATTGGGGGTGGGTGTGTAAGTGCTTGTCGGAGCAGTGCCGGTTGCTGTAGGTCCTACCACTTTGATCTGAACATAAAAACTGCCACTGGCTGCTTGAGCAATGCCAAATATACTTCCATCTGCTGCCCGTAGCCGGAAATATGTAATGTAATCCCCTGCTTTTGTAGGAGCAGTCAAAGTCAGCGACACATCTACTGTACCACCCGGACCTACATATGCACCATTCGTAAGCGAAGCCGAATCTGGAGCTCCCATTTTTTCACCGGCTACATAAACAATGGCATAATTGGGATCCCATGTGCAGGTACCGGCATTTTGCAGCCGCCACGTCTTTTTAAACGTTGCACCCGGTGCAATGACCGATCCATCTGGAATCGTTACATCTCCTACAAATGCAGCTTTATTGCAAGCACTAATAGGCACGGTCGGTGGCGCCGGTACTAATGTTGCTATTCCCCCTGATGCTGTTGGCATCGCAATTGGGGTACTGCTAGGCAACATGGTTGGAGATGACGTTGCAGATGGTTTTGCTGCTACGGTTTGTGTAATCCCAGCAATAACCGTCTCAAGTATGGCAGTTTGTGTACCTGCAATCTTGTCCTCATTTTTCGGCAAATTACAAGCTGAGGCTATAATAACAAATCCAATCATACCCCAGCTAAATATCTTATTTATTCTTTTCATATATTCTCCCTTTATATGTTAAGTGCATTTCACCAATTAATGTTGATCTTTTTATTGCTAGTCTATCATTTCCCTTAACCAGATTATCTCGATTATAATGTGAGATAAATTACATGAGGTTATTAAGTAATATAAAGATTATCGTTACACACTTACCAATCCACAAAATTCAGCACTGTATTTTACCATACTATTTTTAGTAAAAATTTGCCTTTAATCAAAAATTCATTAAGTACCCTAAAGGAACTCTTAAAAAACCACACATGTTGAAAAAATCCTTTACTTCATCATCTTTTTCCTTCTTGAAATCAGCTTTCTTTTTATGGATATTTCTATCAATAGTGATTTTTGTAATTATCGGATGCAAGCAGCAGAATACTGAAGTGGTGCCAAGTCTTATTTCGCCTACTCTTCCGGCAACAAGCACAGCGACAAGCACACCTATGACTGAACCTCTTCAGGCATTTCCGACCATTCCGCCTTTGCCAACCTCAACCCCAGATCGGCGTGTACTTACCCCCTCCTCAGTGTTATTATCCTTTACTAATCCTAAAGATATTGATCCTTCACTTCAAAACAACCTAGAGAAAGTTGGCAGTATTACCCTTCTTGATGCAAGTACCCCTCTATTATGGGAAAGCGGTTGGTGTGCTCATTCCCCTCAAACTTTAACGGAAAATCTTCAGCAAATTGAATTTCAATACACTATCAACGGAAAAAAAATCCCCTTGGATGCTTTTTCTCAAGCTGATATACAGTCTGAAGATAAAGAAACGACATGCAAAATGAACTCCCTTATCATAGATGGCTTTCAAAGAGGAAGATACGAGCTCGTCCAGAGGATTCTTTTTAAGCAGCAAATAAACGACGGTGAAGAAACGTTCCCCCAAGGAGAAAAAGAAATTTCCTCCTTAGTTTTTGTCTCTGAATCCCAATCCCTTGATAACATACCAATATCTCATTGGTCTCAGATTGATGCCAATGAAATCTTATCCTTTTGGAATGATCAAACCATTCAAGACGATTACATGAAAGCCAGGATAGAAAAAAAGGAAATGGGAATCAATATCTTCTTCGAGGAGGTATATAAAACCTCTGTATTGCGGTTGCCTCCCACGATTAAACGCATATCCTCACCTATGTATGCTGAGCTTACTTTTGAAAGCACCCCTCAAAATGGAGAAAATTGTTTTGGCTATTTTTTTGGATATGAATTTAATCCCATGAGCTTTATTGAATTTGATTTTTGCACCAATGGTGAATTTTCTATTCAACAATTTGCAAACGAAAATTGGGAGACGTTAGTAGAAAGACAGGAAATCCATTTCCCTGTTCTTCAATCCAAATATCGTCTTGGGATACGATTGGATGAGGGAAAGGCAACATTTTTTTTGAATGATGAACTTCTTAGTGAATTATCTAATGTTGATACAAAAGGCTATCTTGGTGCTTGGGTAAAAGCAATTAAAGGCAGTCAAGTGAGTATAAGTCAACCACTTATAAAGCTGCCATAATATATACAGCCTCGATGAAGCTTCCACCCAATGGTTTATAAAAAAGTAAAGGCACAGCTGTAAAATATTGCAAGCTGTGCCCCATTACCAACTTTTAGCAGGAAAATAGAATCTATGAGGCGTCACCGCGGATGAAGGCTTCAACCATCTCGCGAGCAACGGAATCCTTGAACTGCTTGGGCGGTGTCTTCATAAAATAGGAGGATGGCGCCAGAATAGGACCAGCTAAGCCGCGATCTTTAGCGATCTTCAAACAGCGAATTGCGTCAATAACCACACCCGCAGAGTTAGGAGAGTCCCATACTTCAAGTTTCGCTTCGCATTGTAGAGGTACATCTCCAAAGGTGGTTCCCTCCATTCTAATATAGCACCATTTCCGATCAGTTAACCAAGGCACATAATCACTAGGTCCCACATGGACATTGTCATGCGGTAACTCATAAGGAAGCATACTTGTTACCGCCCCGGTTTTAGATATTTTCTTCGATTCAAGTCGCTCACGTTCCAACATATTCATGAAATCTGTGTTTCCACCAAAATTCAATTGGTAGGTTCGGTCTAAACGCACTCCTCGATCAACAAACAAGCTCGTTAAAACTCGATGCAAAATTGTTGCGCCAACTTGACTCTTTATATCGTCTCCTATGATGGGCACCCCGCGTTGTCTAAATCGTTCAGCCCAGTATTCACTGCTAGCAATAAACACTGGAATGCAATTGATAAAACCACAGCCAGCTTCAAGCACTTGTTCCACGTACCATTTTGTAGCCATTTCAGACCCAACCGGCAAATAACTTACGACTACATCTGTCTGAGTCTCTTTAAGAATGTTGATGATATCTGCAGTTGGTCCAGGTGCTTTCTTAAGGATTTGAGATAAGTATTTACCTAGGCCATCATGAGTCATGCCGCGATGAACGGGAACGCCTAAATGTGGAACATCAGCAAATTTTATCGTGTTGTTCGGATAAGCAAAAATTGCCTCCGATAGATCTTTGCCTACTTTGGTATCCACGACATCAAAGGCAGCACTAAACTCAATATCGCTTATATGATAACCCCCTAAATTTACATGCATAATACCGGGAACTAAGTCACTTTCAGCTGCATTTTTATAGTACTGCACACCTTGTACAAGAGCTGATGCGCAGTTTCCAACACCTATAATCGCAACTCGAACTTTTTGGTTATTGCCCATTGATCTTTCTCCTTGTATTCAGAGTTATAGTTGTTATTGAAACTTTTTGTTAGAAGTACCGCCATAAAGCGCTTCCATCTAACAAGCTTTATTATATCAAAATTTTCAATTTTGGGGGTATGTAAAGA
>DAOUFY010000104.1:0-2294 GCA_034429745.1 Anaerolineales bacterium | reverse complement strand
AAATATAAACTAGCCATTATTCTAATGATCACCACAAAAATAGTCAAGCATTAAGATTGACTTGTTCAAGTTTTACTTAATGTCAATAATGGTTGTAATAATACCTCTTTCATTGCTGTATTTAATGACTATAAAGTCATTTAAGAAACGACTCACTTATTTTTTGTTACCATCATAGCCATAATCCACTTTCCAATTTCCATTCCAAGTCTTTTCAATCTCTTTGAATCTCCATAGCAGCAAATGATTCTTATAAATTTTTAGGCAAACTCTGGTAATATTAAAGTCTTCAGTTTCTTACACTTCCTAAGCTTAATAATGGTGCAATCATTAATCATCAGGAGGGTAATCTGTTATGTATCTCGACGAACCTGTAAATGTTAGCGATGCAGCTTTTGAGAAAGTTGTGCTCAAGGCAAAACTGCCAGTGGTGGTAGATTTTTGGTCTCCCAATTGTGCGCCCTGCCGCATGATGACACCTGTAATTAAAACCTTGGCAAAAGAGTTCGGCGGCAAAGTGCTGTTTGCAAAACTCAATACCGATGACTTCCCGCAACTTGCTCAGCAATATCGCATTATGGGTGTGCCAACAATGATTTATTTCTCCAATGGCAAAGAGATAAGCCGCGAAAGCGGCGCTTTGACAGAATCCCAACTCCGGCAGCGAATAAAGCAAGTATTCCATTTGTAATCTTTATTATTATCTACCTATATAAAGGAGCATCTTTATCATGACTTACAAAATTACCCTCATTGGGGCTGGCAGTGCAAATTTTGGATTAGGCACTTTGGGAGATTTTTTGAAAAGCAAAGTGCTAGCTGGCAGCACTATCGCTTTGCACGACATTAACGAAGAAAGTCTTCTAAAAGTGGCAAAGATCGGAGAACGCTACATCCAAGAACAAGGGCTTCCATATACGCTTCAGGCAACAACAAATCTCACCGAAGCGCTGCAAGGATCCAATTTCTGCATTATTTCTATTGAAGTGGGCAACCGCTTTGAATTATGGGAACAGGATTGGAAAATTCCCCTCCAATTTGGAATTCGCCAAGTTTATGGCGAAAACGGCGGCCCGGGTGGACTATTTCATGCCTTGAGGATTATTCCCCCTATTCTCAATATTTGTGAGCAAATCAATCGAATCTGTCCGCAGGCTTATGTGTTCAACTTCAGCAACCCCATGAGCCGGATATGTACAACGGTAAAACGCAAGTACCCGCAGTTGAGGTTTATCGGTTTGTGTCATGAAGTAGCTTCCCTTCCCAAGCATTTACCGCGAATTCTCAATACACCACTTTCCAACCTTAAATTTCGGGCGGGTGGCTTAAATCACTTCAGCGTGCTCACTTCAATCGCCTATCGCGATACCGGCAAGGATGCTTATCCCGATGTGCTTTCAAGAGCACCTGCTTATTTTGAATCACTTCCAGAAACGTATGAATGGGCAAACATCGAACCCAATTCACTGCTCAGTCAGTCCATTCAGCAGCGCGCAGTTTGGGTAGAGCGTCAGCTTTTCAAAGTGATTCTAGAAGTTTTCGGCTGTCTGCCAATTACCACCGACAGCCATTTTGGTGAATACATTCCATGGGCTTATGAAGTTGTTGACCACCGCGGCATTTTGGATTTCTTCCGCGTTTACCAACACTGGTGTGCCCAACAATTCAACCCTCAACGCATTCAAGGAACAAATGAAGATTGGATGATTCTGCCCATCATCGAAGGCATCATCACTGATGCCGGCTATGAAGAAGCGGCAGTCAACCTGCTCAATGACGGCTTTATTGATAACCTGCCGCGGGATATTGTTGTTGAAGTGCCAGCTATAATTGATAAAAACGGAGTGCACGGAATCCCTCTCGGCAAGCTACCTAAAGGTATTGGCGGGCTTTTAAACAATCAATATGCCGTGCATGATCTGACAGCAGAAGCTGTGCTGCAGCAATCCAAGCAATTGGCACTGCAAGCTTTATGCGTAGATCCCTTAGTCAACACCTTGCGCGGTGCCCAAAAAGCCCTAGAAACCATCATTGACTACCAAAGACCCTACTTAGGTTATCTTAAGTAAATTCAGCTGATAAAAAGGATAGAATATGACAGTGCTGTTCAAGTATATTTAACTTTGCTTCATTAATGGGCAAAGTACGGTGTATAATTCAACCTTATGAAAAAGAGCCACCCATATTTAACTGCTATTTCTCAACGCGTTCTTGTTTATGATGGCGCGATGGGTACAAACATACAAGCATTGAAGCTGCCTGTGGAGGCCTATGGAAATCAGCAGCTTTTTGGT
>DAOUFY010000103.1:0-4902 GCA_034429745.1 Anaerolineales bacterium | reverse complement strand
ATCTGTCTCTTGAAATTTAATCGCTTTTAATATTCTTCTATAATCCGCTCTATGATGGTCATCTGAAACAACATAGCGCGGTGTTGCAGTATTTTGAACAATATGATTTGGATATTCAATATGTTTTATCTGAGAATCGATAATAGGTTGAACTAAAACGGTTTCAACAGTAATTTGATCATGCGGTAAAAGCCAACCTTTAGGTAATGAAAATGATTTTAAAGTACGACCGCAGGTATATCTTAAGATTAATCGCACAGGTAAAACAATGTGCCGTGGACGCAATGGAACAGAAGCATTTAGCCGGCTAAGCAATAATTGCGCTGCATGGATTCCCATGTGATATGCCGATTGGGCTGCTACAGTAAGCAAAGGGAAGAAGCGGGCTAAATCTGGCACCTCATCAAAACACACTAGGGCTACATCATGCGGCACAGATAGTCCTTGTTCTTCCAAAGCCTCTAATGCTCCCATTGCGATCATATTATTCGCCCCAAAAATAGCGGAAAATTCTATCCCCTCTTCTAGCATCTGCTTAACTTGGGCATATCCTGTCTGGGAACGAAATTCTCCGCGGCGGATTAATCGCTCGTCTATTTCAACACCTGCTTCTTGAAGAGCCATTCTATAACCAAGAATGCGATCTTCAGAAGTGCTTGTATTTGGAGGACCAGAAATAATGGCTATTCTTTGATGGCCCAGATTCAGTAAGTGAGTAACTAAAGCTTTCGCACCTGCAACGGAGTCTGAAGAGACTGTATCAACCTCCCATCCTTCTACGCGCCGGTCAATAATCACTGTAGGGGTTTCTTGATGACGGAGTGCAGCTAAGTGTTTGGCATCTATATCAAAAGGCGCAATAATCACTCCATCCACGCGCTGCCTCAATACTGCTTTGATGTAATTCTCTTGCTTAGTTAGGTTTTCATCAGTATTGCAGAGAAAAATTGAATACCCCGCACTATGCGCAGCGTCCTCAACCCCCCTTGCTACCGTCGTCCAAAAGGAGTTTGTTATATCAGGAACGATTAAGGCAAACGTGGATGTCTGCCGCGAGCGCAAACTGCGGGCTGCAATATTTGGCAGGTACCCTAATTCACGAACAGCTTTCTCAACCTTCTCGCGGGTTTTGGCATTAACGTAAGCTGATCCATTGATAACCCGTGATACCGTTACCGCAGATACACCGGCAGCTTTTGCGACATCTCGAATAGTAACCACTTTAATCTCTTGTGAAATTTACCCTTATCAATGACACAAATTAAAACCATTTCATGATATCGTTTTCATTATAACCTTCAAAACATTGCTTGTCAAGATATCTTTTATAATTATTTACTTGACTTTGATTATTTTACTCTCTACAATGTTATTAAGGTACTTATAAGGAGAAAAACCGGATGCTTAAAGCCGAATTTTGTCCCCAATGTGGTGCTCCTTTACCCATTAACAACAGCCCTCGTTTCAATTGCAGCTATTGTGGAGTTACCATTGTTCGGTTACAAGAAAAAGGTGCTCAGGCTGATAATGAGCAACCTAGCTTCGGTGTTGGTTTCAAGAATTTTGTTTATAAAGACCCACAATTGGGAGGCATGGAAAGTTTTAGGCTTATTATGCCTAGTAATTGGGAATTTAGGGGAGGTGTATTTTGGGGAACAGATAATCCCGGCATGCCGGCCGTAATCGCTTTTCAAATATACAATCCCGAAGGTGTTGAATCTTTTGAGGTCTTTCCCAATCAATCTTTCTATTGGACAACTGATCCCATAATGCGAATGAATTTTCCCATTGGCAGTCGCTATTTTGGTAATGAAATTCATCCCCCTATACGTGCATTAGAGATGTTGCAAAAAATAGTCTTGCCGCGCTTTCGTTCTAACGTAAAAGACCTTCGCATAAAAGAACAAGAGCTCCTTCCCAATTTAGCAAAAGACATTCGCCTTTCAACGCTTGGTGAATCTTATAGCGATGTGCCCAACAATGAAGGCGCAAGGATGCGAGTCCAATACCAATGGCAATCCATGGATATTGAAGAAGAGTTCCTTGGGGTGGTGGAATGGACACAAATTCGTGTGCCAACTTTATTCGGTATGAACGAAATGACCTTTTGGGTGGCGGATTACTTATGCTCTTTTCGAGCAAAATTAGGCATGTTGGATTCCTTGGCAAACATATTTAAATTAGCCGTTCAATCTATCCGCCTTAATCCTGCATGGTATGCCAGCTTTTTACAAATCAGTCAAGGATTGATCAATCAACAGACACAACACATTCGTCAGATAGGTCAATTAAGCCGTTACATTAGCCAGACTCAGCAAGAAATTAGTAGCAGCATAATGGACTCTTGGCAGGAAAGACAAAAAGTCTATGATCGTCTATCCAATCAATTCAGTCAAGCTACTCGCGGAGTAGATGAATACAGCGATCCATTTCGGGGGGAAGCAGTAGAATTGCCAAGTGGCTATCAACATGCTTGGGCAAACAGTTTAGGTGAGTATATCCTCACGGATGATTCGTTTTTCAACCCCAACCAACACTCCAACCTAAACTGGGAAATCCTTCAGCGTGGCTGATGATTTAAGTGACTTTCGAAACAGAATTTACCTCCAAAACCTTTCTGCAGGGTCTCAAAGACCGAGGTGTGCAGGCAATAGCCTGGAGCGGATCAACAAGGAGAACTGTTTGCAATGTTGAACATCAACAATTAATAAATTTCTCTAAATATTTTTTCCAACTTTTGATCAATATTTGAGATTAACTTTTCATGTGGGATCTTCAGATGGTTTAATACTATTTCGAATTTCTGAAATCCCTTGTCGTTTCTTAACTCTACCCACTCAATACCTAAACTATCAAGTTGTTTTTTATTGGTTTCAGAAAGTTTATCAGCCACGAACACTTTACTATCTCTTGCTATCACAGCATCAGCACTTTCTGGATTACCTTTACCCATTAATTTCACTTCACATTTATATTGATTTTTACCTTCAATTAAATAAAAATCCACCTCTCTTTCAATGGTGGTATCTTCGACTAATTTGTCCCTTACTCTTATAGAATAATTACTATTAGGAACATTATATAATTTACATAAAGTATGCATTAATGGTTTTTCTATTCTTTTTCCAACAGCACTCCAAAAGCTACCTCTCAGTTCTGCACGTTTTACAGCTAGTGTATTTATGACAATTAAACTTTCCCCTATATTCAGATCAACACTAACGTTTTTAAGTTTGATTGTTAACGAAAGATCTACATCAGGTTCAGATTCCACAAGATTTTTAATTGTCTCATACAGTGTGTCAAAATGTTCATTTGAAGCATTGATCACTATTTCTTTTGTGGAAGCATTAAACATATTATGAATTGTCTTTTTATTCAGACCAGCATTTATCGCAATTTCTCTAGTGGGTAGTGACGGGTCTAGAAATTCCTTTTTATACCATTCGATTGTAATATCTTCGCTCTTTAATTTTGCATCTACAATCTTTTTAAAGTACTCGATTGCAAATTGTAAAAATTCAGCATTGATTAACGTAATAACTTCTATTCTATAGTCTTCACCCTTCAACAATCTCTTTATTATATTCTTTGCTACTTGTTCACTTATAGTCACATCTTACCTTTCAACAATGAAATAAACTGATCCAAATTCAAAAATCGTGGTTGTTCAAATTGATTAAATAAATTACAACTTTTATTTAATTCTTCTTTTATTCTGTTAATATATTCATCCTCTTTTTCCGTTAAAAAGAAATTGCGATTTAAAGCTAACGCTGCTCTTCCAAGCGTTCCACTTCCTGCAAATGGATCAAATATTAAATCTCCAACAAACGAGTAAAATTTTATAACTCTATTGCATAGCTCAATTGGGAAAACAGCGGTATGGACTTTATCAAAAGTTGGATCTATCCGCCATACGTTTGTTGTTTCATATTCCTCAAGTACTTTACTCTTCTTTATTTTATCCCAGCTATATTGTCTAATATTCCAATCAATTAATTTATCTGTCTTTTTTCGATAAACCATTAACATCTCAGTTACAGCATTAGGTTTATAAGCCAATGGTTTTCTGTGTTGTAAAAATCCAGCGTTCCTATTTTTTACGCTTGCCTCTGGCTTTACCCAAACTATATCATCAATAAATTCCCAGCCCATCTTTATCAAAAATGGATGAATATCATAAGGAATGGGATACCTTTTACTTGCATGTTGTCGGCTTATTCTCGGAATAATAATAGGCGATGTATTAAGAATAAAAAATCTACCCTCTTTTGTTATACGATGCACTTCTTTGAATACATTCTCCAAAAAATTTAAGTATTCATCATAGCTTTGGTAAATTGAATAATCTCGTGCATTGTAATAAGGTGGAGAGGTAAAAGTTAAATGCACCGACTCGTCTGGCACATATTTGATGATCTCTTGAACATCTCCATGTACAATTACATTCCTTAAAAAGTCAGGGAATTCATCATGTTTTTGCCGGCTTTTTGATTGATATTGAACACCGTTTATTTCTTTGTTTATAACTTCTCTTATTAATTCATTAGGATGATTCAGTAATTTTATTAATTCACTTTTTACAGTTTCCTTATTAGAAAACACAAGCAGTCCTCTTATTGCTTGCATTACTACTTTAGGATCTCTGTCATTTAATAAATTAATTAAAATCGGGATTGCTTTCTCATTACGTAGTCTTCCAATTGCTGAAACCGCTTCCCTTCTTACCACTGTACTTTTATCTTTATTCGCATACTCAATAAAGGTTGATAGTAGGTTTACATCTTCTAGTTTTGCTAAATTTTTAATTGATAAAGCTCTTACGTTATAATTAACATGAGTAAGCAAATTCATTAAAGGTTCTTTGCTGTAACTATTTTCCAATTTACCAAGTTTTTC
>DAOUFY010000102.1:0-34620 GCA_034429745.1 Anaerolineales bacterium | reverse complement strand
GCCGTTGAATATGCCGTTAAGGCTATCAAGGGCGAAACCGCTGACCTCAAGAAACGCGTCGCTACCGGCTACGTCGTCATTGACCGCAATAACGTTGATACACCAGAAGCCCAGGCCGCTATCTACAAGAGTCAGTAATTCGTATTTCATCCATCTAGCTGTTCCTACTCGATGAGTAGGAACAGCTTTTTTCAAGCATGATTACGATGAGGTTGACAAAGGTTCTTTGACTAATGAAAATCAGATAATTCATAGGTTATTTTTAAAATTAGGAGAAACATGAGCAATACTGAAATTTCAATAGAAACTAAAAAAATCAGCACCTCTTCTTTTACCCAATGGATTAGTCAGTTTTGGGCGTGGTTGTTTTTGCTTATTCTTGTTGTATTCTTTTCTCTAACCGGGCAAGGATTTTTCAGCATCTTCAATTTTCAAAGCATTGTTGCCAACGCAGCCATCTTGTTAATCATGGCTCTTGGACAAACTTTTGTCATTATCTCTGGTGGCATTGATTTATCGACCGGTTATCTAATGGGGTTTGTTTCTGTCATTGCGGTTGCCGTTATGACTTCCCTCACTGACAAAATGCCTGTACCAGCAGCTGTAGCAATTGGCATGTTGGTTGGGCTCCTAGCAGGACTTATTCCAGGTTTTATCAACGGGACAATTATCTCTCGGCTTAATGTGCCCCCCTTCATTGTTACATTAGGAATGCAAGGCATTGTACGCGGTATCGGGTTCGTGTTATCCGGCGGCATGCCATTACCAGTTTTTATCAAAAATCTAGGTGTTTTAGGCAATGGTTATCTTATGTATTTCTTTGAAAAAACTGGTTTTGTGTTTTTCACCCCTCCAACAGGATTAACTAATGAGGAAATAAGAAAAGTTGTTGGTTTGCTTCCTCACCCTTTAACATTTAGTTTAATCCTGGTAATCATTTGTCATTTTGTCCTTTCAAAAACTCGTTTTGGTCTGTACACGTATGCAATCGGAGGCAATAATGAAGCCTCATCACGCGCCGGCATCCCAGTTAAAAATCACCTGACAAAAATCTATATGCTTTCTGCATTAATGGCTTCCTTGGCAGGCTTGCTTTATGTTGTACGATTTACAAATGGCGCAGCAAATGCCGGCGAAGCCCTGACTTTAGACTCGGTAGCTGCCGTCGTTATTGGTGGTGCCTCCCTATTTGGCGGTGAGGGAACAATTATTGGAACATTAATTGGCACATTAATCATTTCCGTGATCACAAACGGATTTGTCATCCTTGGTGTCAACTCCTTCTGGCAGTACGTTGCAGTCGGTGCGGTTATTATCATTGCAGTTTTAGTTGATCAGGCTAAAGCTAAATTAGTCAAATAAGGAAGGCAACAATGACAAGTACACAACCCATTTTACAAGTAATTGATTTATATAAACATTTCGGCGGCTTAGTTGCTGTTGATAATGTCAGTTTGGATATTTACCCCGGCGAAGTAGTTGGACTAGTTGGAGATAATGGTGCCGGAAAATCTACGCTCATCAAAATGATCTCTGGTGTGTATCATCCCGATGGAGGCAAGATCATTCTTGAAGGTCAAGAAGTTCTTTTTGAAAGCCCCATGCAAGCGCGCCAAAAGGGCATTGAAACCATCTACCAAGACTTAGCGTTATGTGAAAACCTTGATGCAACAGTTAACATTTTTCTTGGAAGAGAGCCTGCCCGCAATTTGCTCGGCATTTTCCCTGTCATAGATAGAAAACACATGCTTACCGAGTCACAAACGGTTCTCGATCAGCTTAACATCCACATACCCAACTTAGTCCGACCTATTCGAGAAATGTCAGGTGGTCAACGCCAGGCTGTCGCTATTGCTAGAGCCGTTTATTGGAATGCTCGCTTGATGATTATGGACGAACCAACTGCCGCTTTAGGCGTAGCAGAACAGCGCAAAGTGCTTAGCCTGGTAAAAACCCTCAAAGAGCGCGGAGTTCCTGTCATTATCATTAGCCACAACATGCAAGATGTCTTCGCAGTCGCAGATCGGATTGTCGTTATGCGCCGCGGTAAAAAAGTGGGAGAAAGGCTCGCAGGTGAGACCAATATGGATGAAATCGTAAGCCTTATGGTGGGTAGCGCCTAACATATATTTTCCTCTTTTAGCATAGATAACGAACATGGCTGAGATACTTATTGGATTAGATATTGGCACAACCAACACAAAAGCAATAGCCATTGACACCACTGGAAAAGAAGTCGCAAGAGCGGTAAAACCAACACCGATTCATCCTTCCAGCGAAAATCCGGCTTCACCCCTCTATGATGCCCACACCTTATGGGAAGTCTGTGCTTCGCTTATCAAGCAGGTTATGCTTCAACTAAAAACGACCGATACTGTAGCTGCTTTGGCTATCAGCAGTATGGGGGAAGCAGGAGTGTTAATTGACAAAGACGGCAAACCTCTTTTTCCTGTGCTTACTTGGCATGATAAACGAACCATTTCTTATAGGAGTCTATGGGAAAAAGAAATTAGTTCGTTAGAACTTTATCAGCTTACTGGCTTGCCTTTTGATCATATATATTCTGTCAACAAAATTTGCTGGTATCGCGATCAATATCCGCAAATCTTTCCCCAAGCAAGAACTTGGTTAAGCTTAGCTGATTGGATCGGTTTTTGTTTAACCGGCAAACGCGCAACGAGCTACAGTCAAGCATGCCGCACAATGCTTTTTGATATAAGCAACCATACATGGTCGCATAAACTGCTTGAAATGGCAAACATTTCACCTGATCTTATGCCGCCGGCATACCCTAGCGGATATTTGCTTGGCAAAGTTCTTTCCCTCTCTGCCCAACAATGCGGCTTGCCTAGCGGCACACCTGTAGCTTTAGGTGGTCATGATCATATCTGCGCTGCCTTCGCAGCCGGCGTCTTCAAAGAAGGCATCGTTCTTGATTCTGTCGGCACTTCTGAAGCGATCATGTTTTCTCTTTCTCATCCCATCTCTAGTCAAGAAGCTGCTGACGCAGGTCTTTGTTGTGGTTGCCACACCGTTGGAGAGCAATATTATTTAGTAGGGGGAATACGCAGTGGTGCTGTAATGAGTTGGATGGGAAAAGCATTCGCCAACGATTCATCCTCTCAATCCATTTCCCTCCTCATCGAAGAAGCCCTTTCCTCTCCTGCTCTTGCAAATGGGGTATGGTTCTTGCCGTACTTGGATGGCAGCGGTCCACCTCTCCGCGATCCAAACTCTTGGGGCGCCTGGCTTGGTTTGCGCTTGAAAAACCAACGCTCTGACTTGTTGCGTGCAGTTTTAGAAGGAATCGGATTTTCTGCCCGATACTTGCTAGAGGGATTGCAAAAAACGGTGGGCACTCCAGTTGAATTAATGCGATCCGTCGGTGGAGGAACACAAAACTCAATCTGGCAAGAACTTAAAGCTAGCATTATCGGCAAGCCTATCGAAATTCCAAAAGTAACCGACGTATCTGCCCAAGGAGCAGCGCTAATCGCTGCAGTGGGCGTAGGAGTATTCAGGAACGCGGAAGCAGCTGTTGAACAAACCTATCAACTTCAACAGCGTTTCCAACCAAGTCAAGTCCTTTTCTCCGTTTATGACGATGCTTATCAATCGGTATTTCTACGATTATACCCTTTGCTGCGCAATATACCGATTAAATAGTTATGGCATTCTTTATCTAATCAAAAACATGATAAATTTGGCTAATCAACATCACCTTTTATAACAACAACGAAAGGATTTATACACATGACTAAAAAAGAATTATCCATCGGAAAATATCGAGGCATTCAACAAATCGCCACTCCAGAAGGTGCATTTACCATGCTGGCTTTGGATCATCAAGAATCATTTCGCAAAGGCATCAATTCAGCTGATCCTATGTCAGTAACATATCAAGAAATTGTTGAACGCAAACTTGATATCATCTCCTCCATCGCCAACCAGAGCAGTGCTTTATTAACCGATTTGCGTTATGGGGTAGCTCAATCTATTGCCAGCGGTGCTCTGCAAGGTAAAACTGGACTAATTGTAACCATAGAACAATCCCCCGGCTATGGTGCCGGCGAAACCATAGCCCGCAGAACGGTGCTTGTTAAAGGGTGGAATGCTTCAAAAGTAAGAAAGATTGGAGCATCTGCTGTAAAACTTCTCGTATATTATCATCCTGAGTCTAAAACAGCCAAAGATCAAGAAGCATTAGTCTCTCAAGTGGCTGAAGATTGTAAAATCAATGACATTCCGCTCGTGTTGGAAGTGCTCACCCATCCTATCGTCGAAGGGCAATCCAAAGAATCAGCAGCTTTTGCCGAACAACGTCCTCACATTATCATCGAATCCGCAAAACGGTTATGCCCTTTAGGCGCAGATGTTTTCAAAGCCGAGTTTCCCGCAGATGTGAAGTATGAACACAATGAAGGCAAAATGCTCGCTTGGTGTCAGCAACTGACGGAGGCAGCTGCCATACCTTGGGTTGTTTTGAGCGCCGCCGTTGATCATGAGGCATTTTGCCGTCAAGTTGAAATCTCCTGCGAAGGAGGAGCCTCGGGCTTTTTAGCAGGCCGTTCTATCTGGAAAGAAGCATTAGCACTGCCAGCTGCTGAACGCAAGCAATTCTTGCAGACGACTGCTGCTAAAAGACTTCAAGAGCTTACCGAGATAACACTCAAAAAGGCTCATCCCTTCACGGATTGGTATCAATCCACAGTAACCGAAGGTTGGTTTGAAAGGTATTCCTAGTATCATTTGAGATAACCCAAACAGAGAAAATTCCACAGAGGCTTTTATGGAATATTACGCAGGAATTGAGACCGGAGGCACAAAAACCATTTGCATGATTGGCAACAGTCCGCAAGACATTGCAGCTGAAATCCGCTTTCCAACCTCAGGTCCGCAAGAAACCATCCAGAACATCAAAAACTTTTTCATGGAACATTCCAAACGGTACACTCTCAAAGGAATAGGTATTGGCTCTTTCGGACCGATAGATTTAGATCCGTATTCACCCACTTACGGCTACATCACTACAACCCTAAAACCAGGCTGGAAAAATACAAACCTCGTTGGGCTCTTAAAGGAAGCTCTGGACATTCCCATCGCATTCGATACAGATGTCAATGCGGCTGCTTATGGTGAATATCTGTGGGGAGCTGCCCAAGGGCTTGACCCAATGATTTACATCACTGTTGGTACAGGCATCAACTGCGGCATTGTTTCCAACAATCGCCTTTACCATGGTCTCATACACCCGGAAATGGGTCATATATTGATTCCTCATGACAAAGAAAAAGATCCATTTCCGGGTAACTGCATCTTTCATAAAGATTGCCTTGAAGGCTTAGCCTCCGGCTCCTCACTTAAGGAGCGCTGGGGCATGCCGGCAGAGGCTTTACCTGATGATCACCCTGCTTGGGAGTTAGAAGCTGCCTATCTCGCCAGAGCGGTAACCAACTTAATCCTCATTCTATCCCCCAAGAGAATTGTAATAGGTGGAGGTGTCATGCAGCATAAGCACCTTTTCTCACTCCTCCATCAACTCATTCCTCCATTACTTAATGGCTACCTTTATTGCACCGAAATCAAAGATACAATTCATCAATACATCGTACCACCTGCCCTCGGTTACCGCTCTGGCGTTTTAGGTGCCATAGGAATGGCTAGAAATCTTTGTGCATGAAAAGATGACAATGGTTGCTCAATTTCGCTCTTTCTAATCCTTCTCATTTTATTTCCCTCCAGATAAAAGGGCAGCCTGTGGCTGCCCTTTTATTGTTGTCTTTCTTCATACCACCCGACACAATGAGTTCTGCGGTAATTATCATTATATGTTAGAATTATTCTTGTGGATATGTACCCAAGCCATAATCAGCAACAAAATAACCTAAAGCTGCGACAGAACGCCACAGCAACTGCTATTTCACGCTTCATTATTCCTCTATATCTAGGTAAAAGGTATATAAAAAAAGCTGTTTTACTCTTTTGCTTGCTCTTGATCGCCTGCGAATACAATATTCCATATCTCCCAGACAATTTACCTCAGCCATTAATCACCAACACTCCTCATAAATCAGCTTGCTATGTAAAAATTGGAATAATCAATGATAAAACATTGCCCCAAGCAGACATCATACAAGCCTCTTTCTTGCTAGCCCAATCAAAGCTAAATGCGCTCCCTGAAAATAAAAGCTGCCCTATATTTCTATATTATAAGGATGTTTCTAATTCACAAGCAGAGATGTTATCTGCCTTCCACGAAATTATTGCCGAGAACGATGTGCCTATTATCATTGCCTTTACGCGGGATGAATACATTCAAACCTTGGCAAATGAAGCCGAAAAGCAACAGGTATTATTATTGATCGCTAACAGCACATCAATGGTCTATTCTCAGACAGATTTACCGTGGGTATTTCGATTGCCTGCTTCATCGGAACAATTGCTTAATCAATTATTTGAATGGCTTGAACTCGCCAACTCTGCTCATCCTCCCCCTACAATGGTAAGTATTTCAGCTCTAAATAATTATGGAAAATCCCTACAAGGGCAATTTCTCATCCTTGCTGCTCGTTATGGATGGAGCATTGTTGGCACCTTCAATCATTATGCAGACTCCAATTCAACTGATACCATGTCTTCTCTTCGTTTTTTAAAGCCAGACGTCATCTTTATCTTTGGAATGAATAAAGATGAATTTCAAGATACCCTCAGCCAGCTTGCAGCAGCTAGCATATCTCCCAAAGCCATATTATTCATTCCCGATGCACAAGAAAATCCCCTCGAGCTCTTTGACTCTTCCTTCGATATCGAAGGGATAATTGTCGCTACTCAATGGTCACCTCAAACAGCTTGGCACAGCAAGTCTAGCCTTGCCGCGCAGGATATTTTTCAAGATCTTTCTCATCAACTTTCTATCACCATCACACCTAATGACAAAATTATTCAAGCATACACTGCTGTTGAAGTAGCTGCGGATAATATTAAAAAAGAGAGGCAACGTAGTCCACACTATAGCCCCGAAAGGCTGCAAGCTGCTTTTCAAAGCTATAATACACAAACATCTCTATGGGGACCAATATCATTCACGGTTGATGGTCAAAACAAACATGATGTCATTTTGATTCAGCGCCAAAACCAGCAGTGGGGAATTATCTATCCAATTCAATACCGCACAACAGCGCCACGTTTTCCTCTGCCTGTTCTATCACCCAAGAAAAAGTAATTTCTACCTTATCCATTTTATCTACATAAAAACGTGTTTCAGGCATCATAAGTTGAAGAATAGTTTAATTCAACTTTCAGTTCCATTTCTCCGATAGCTCATTTTTTGTTATAATACATTACCTAGCTAATGAACCAGATCACAGGCATGAAATCAACCACCGAGTCTATCTAGGAGGTGAGCGATGAACATTATCGCAGAATTAAAAACGAGCGATGGAGAACCTATATCCATAATCGCTTTAAATCCAAAAGAGTTTAAAACCGGCTCACGCGGCTTTTTCGCTTCAACAAAAGCAGAAATTAAAAATAAACGCTATCAAATTCAAATTCAAGCTGTTGAAATTGGCAGCAAGAAAGCAAGTGAAGAAAACAAATGATCGAAACAAATACTTCTGTTCCATCATCAAATTCCTGGCTTGATAAGCCATTTTTTGAGCAGATAAAAATCAATGGTGAAGTGATCCTCTTCACAGTGATCATTATTTTTGCGATTATCAGTCGTTTTTACGACTTAGGCACACGGGTAATGAGTCACGATGAGAGTCTTCACACCTATTACTCATGGAAGTTGTATCGCGGCGAAGGGTATCAGCATACCCCCATGATGCACGGTCCATTGCAATTTCATTTAATTGCCCTTTCTTATTTCCTGTTTGGTGACTCAGATTTCACCTCACGCATTCCACACGCACTAGCCAGCATTCTTTCTGTAGTCTTTCTCTGGAATTTTCGCCGTTATTTGGGACGCGCAGGCGCACTTATAGCAGCAGCGTTATGGGTCATCTCTCCTTACATGCTCTATTATGGCCGTTATGCCCGCAACGAAGCCTTTGTAGGCTTGTTTGGCTTAATGACACTTTGGGCAATTCTGCGTTACCTAGAGACAGGAAAGAACCATTATCTATTTTGGCTTACCGCAGCAACTGTTTTGCATTTTACAAGCAAGGAAACAGCTTTTATCTATACCGCTCAGGCTCTATTATTTTTGGGGTTTTATTTTCTCCATCGTTTATCCCGACAGTCTTGGGAGTATAAAAAAGCTTTCTTTACAACACTAGTATTGGGTTTAGCTATATTCATAAGCGGTTTAGGATTGAAAATCGTTGAGTCTCACAGTGGCACAACAACACCTACACCGCCGGCACCCACCCCTGCAGAAACAGCCGCAGTTCAGCCTTCTTCTCCTCTCGTTTGGGTATTGCTGGGAATAGGCTTGGTTTTCATAATCCTAGCCTTTTATTTCCTTGTCCGCGGTTTTACGCGCGAAAGGTTGCTTAAAGAGCGCTCTTTCAATGCCATCGTGCTTTTATTCACCCTCGTTATGCCTCAATTGGCCGCTTTCCCAGTCAGTATGATGGGATGGGCACCAACAGATTATAGTCCTGATGGGCTTGCTCATACGGCTATCTTTCTCATTCCCCTTACCTTGCTTGCACTTGGGATTGGATTTTGGTGGAACTGGCAGATCTGGCTGCCGAATGCACTCCTATTCTACGGTGTATATGTAGTCTTTTATACTACTTTATTTACCAACGGCGGCGGCTTTTTCAGCGGGCTAGTAGGATCTTTAGGCTATTGGATCGAACAGCAAGGAGTCCAACGCGGCAGTCAACCCTGGTACTATTACATATTAATTCAATTGCCGATTTACGAATATCTCCCTGTATTGGGATCATTCTTTGCTGCCTTGCTCTACTTCTTTATCCCTGGTTTACGCGGCACACCTGTCAATGAGGAAGACGAGCCTGCTGAAGATACTATCCAGCCCCCGCAGTCCTATTCTGCCTTTTCAACTCCTAACATTACCCTACCTTTGCTGCTCTTCTGGGCACTTACCAGTGTTATGGCTTTCTCTATTGCCGGCGAGAAGATGCCTTGGCTTACCGTTCACCTTACCCTTGGCATGATCCTGCTGAGTGGTTGGAGTTTTGGCGTTTTGGTTGAAAAGTTAAATTGGCGGGAATGGAATACCAAGCAAGGATGGCTTAGTACAGCTTTGCTGATTGTATTTTTGCTTAGTTTGCCAGTCGCTTTAGGTTCCCTATTGGGACCCGAACGGCCTTTTATGGGAAAAGAACTGCCACAGCTCCAAGCCACTTCACTTTTCCTAACTTCATTTGTTACTTGTTTGCTTTCCGCTTATGGTTTATACCGATTGCTGCGGGATTGGTCATTTGGCGAATATGCCCGCTTCATACTTTTAGGCATCTTCAGTTTTCTTGCCTTGCTAACGATGCGGACAGCTTATACAGCAACTTACATTAACTACGACCAAGCAAACGAGTATCTCGTTTATGCACATAGCGCCCGCGGTGTAAAGGATGTATTAAAGCAGGTAGAAGAAATATCCCTCCGTACAACCGATGGGTTAGCTATGGTTGTGGCTTATGACGATGATACATCTTGGCCTATGACTTGGTATATGCGCAATTTTACTAATCAGCGTTACTATGGTAATGCACCCGGCAAGGATCTGCGCGAGGTGCCGGCCATTATTGTGGGCGATAACAACTACAGCAAAATTGAACCAGTGGTAGGAAAAGCATTTTATCAATTTGATTACATCCGCATGGTTTGGCCCAATCAGGATTACTTTGATCTCAATTGGGATCGCATTCGTTTTGCCATTTCAGACCCTCAAATGCGCGCGGCAATCTTTGATATTTGGCTTAACCGAGATTTTAAAGCCTATGGCTTCGCAGTAAAACAAGATTTTTCCATAAACAATTGGAATCCTGCTGACCGTATGCGGCTTTACCTGCGCAAAGATGTTGTTTCAAAAATATGGGAATACGGCACAATGGCAACTGTCTCGGAAGAGTCACTTGAAGATCCCTATCAAAATAACCACATCAAACTTACAGCCGCAAAAGTGATTGGGTCAAATGGAACTCAACCCGGACAATTCCAAGCACCGCGCAATGTCGCCATCGCCCCTGATGGCTCTCTCTTTGTAGCTGACAGCGGCAATCACCGCATTCAACACCTCAACCCCGATGGTTCTGTCATCAAGGTTTGGGGGCAGCTCTCGCCTGAAGGCAACCCGGCACCTGGCACGTTCAACGAGCCTTGGGGTATTGCCATAGGACCGGACAACACAGTCTATGTTGCTGATACATGGAATCATCGCATCCAAAAGTTCACAGCAAACGGTGAGTATATAACAAGCTGGGGCCATTTTGGTCAAGCCGAAACCCATGACGCTTTTTGGGGTCCGCGCCAAGTCGCTATTGATGCTAAAGGACGGATATTCATTACCGACACGGGCAACAAGCGCGTTGTTGTCTTTACTTCAGACGGCAAATTCATTACAGAATTTGGCGGTTATGGCTTAGAGCTTGGAAGAATGGATGAGCCGGTAGGTATTGCCATTGCTCCTGACCAAACCATTTATATTGCCGATACGTGGAATCAGCGCATTCAAGCTTTTAAAGAACAAACTGAGAACTTTTTCGCACCTCTGCGCGAATGGGAAATCGTCGGTTGGTATGGTCAATCCTTAGACAATAAGCCATATATTACCATCAACCCGCAAGGACACGTTTTTTCCAGTGATCCAGAAGGTTACCGTATCCTAGAATTTGACCCAGAAGGAAAATATATCCGATCATGGGGAGATTTCAGCGATAGTCTGGAAGGATTTGGCATCGTAAATGGATTAGCTGCCGATGACAAAGGCGGTATTTGGGTATGCGATACCACTAATCATCGCTTATTATATTTTATCCTGCCTTAAGGAGTGAAATGATTTTATGAAAGTCCCGTTATCATGGTTACGCGAGTGGGTAGATCTCCCTGAGTCATTAGATGAGTTAGCCCGACAGCTTACGTGGGCTGGTTTAGAAGTTGAAGAAATCCGCTTAATCGGCTTGCCACCGCCAGCTGGAGAACTTCATCAAACGAAATATACTGGTTTAACTTGGGAAAAAGATAAAATTGTGGTTGGAGCGATTTATGAAGTACATCCCCATCCCGATGCAGACCGTCTTACGCTGCTTCAACTTGATGATGGCATCCAAATTCATACCGTTTTGACCGGTGCGCCTAGTCTCTTACCGCTCAAAACTAAAGGCAAACTGGAAAAACCCCTCAAAGTGGCTTACGCCCGCGAGGGCGCCTTACTCTATGACGGCCACAGCAGTGGTTTGACGCTTACTCGCCTCAAACGGACAAAAATCCGCGGGGTTGTCTCTTATTCAATGGTCTGTTCTGAAAAGGAACTAGGCATCTCCGAAGAAGCGGAAGATATTATTTATCTTAGCGATGATGCACCAGTTGGAATGCCGCTCGCTGATTATATGGGGGATGCTGTCCTCGAAATTGCCATAACCCCAAACATGGCACGCGCCGCCAACATCATTGGAATAGCCCGTGAAATTGCAGCTATTAACGGGACAGCTTTGCGTTATCCATCCACTGATGTTGTCATGCAAGGCAAACCCATTCAAGGAAGGGTGGCAATTCAAATTCAAAACCCTGCCCTTAACCCGCGCTTTGTGCTCGGATTAATCGAAAACATTACTATTAAACCTAGCCCTTCTTGGGTGCAGCAGCGGTTGAAATTAGCCGGCATGCGTCCAATCAATAATATTGTTGATGTAACCAATTACGTAATGCTTGAGTTAGGTGAACCTCTGCATGCTTTTGATTATGACGTACTGCTAAAGCGAAGTGGCGGCAAACCACCAACGATTATTACCCGCACTGCTTACCCCGGCGAAAAACTAACCACATTAGATGGCATAACACGCACATTAGACGAGTTTACCGTGCTAGTGTGTGATACACAAGGACCTCTTTCAATCGCAGGAGTAATGGGCGGTGCAGAATCCGAAGTAACCGATACAACCCGCAACATTCTTCTGGAAGGAGCAAGCTGGGATTACATCAACATTCGCAAGACTATCAGCGCTCAAAAGTTGGAATCCGAAGCTGCTTATCGTTTTTCACGCGGTGTACACCCTAGTTTAGCTAAAAGCGGCGTGCTGCGAGCGTTGGAACTCATGCGTCAGTGGAGCGGTGGAATTGTTGCTCAAGGTTGTGTTGACGAATATCCTCTGCCAGCCAAAGATCCTTTGGTAGAAATTACCACCGGCGATGTAAAACGTTGGCTAGGCATTGAACTGCAAGCTCCTGAAATTGCCAATATTCTTGAACGCCTGGAATTTAAAGTGCAAGTGAAAGGTGATGTGGTCCACGCAGCCACTCCCGATCACCGCTTGGACATCCATGAAGGGGTGATCGGCAAAGCTGACTTAATGGAAGAAATTGCCCGCATCTATGGCTATGATCGCATTCCTGAAACCCGTATAGCAGATGAACTGCCACCCCAATACAGCAATCCTGCTTTTGAGTTTGAGGAAAAATTAAAGGATATTCTTGTCCGTTTAGGCTTGCAAGAAGTGATTTCTCACCGCATGACAAGCGCAGCAACCGAAGCCCGCCTTTTCCCACGCGGTGCCGCTCCTGAAATTAACTACGTGCGTTTGCTTAACCCCATTTCCAGCGATAAAGACGTCATGCGCAGCAACCTCCTCTCTAGCGTTATGGAGTGTGTAGAACACAATGCTCGCGTCAGTGAGCGCATTGCCCTTTTTGAGTTGGGTCCCGTATTTATTCCTCTAGAACAATATGAGCCAGCAAGCGGCTCTTACTGTAAAGAACCTAAACAATGCGCTATTGTCCTCAGTGGCTCTCGTACTTTTCCCCATTGGGACACTTCTAAACCACCGATTATGGATTTTTATGATCTAAAAGGCATTGTTACGGATCTATTAGAAGCGCTGCATGTCTCTGAAGCCCGCTTTGTGCCCTTTGAACACCCAACTTTCCACACTGGCAAATGTGCAAAGATTACCCTTCCTGCTTCAGCTGCGGCAAAAACCGAATCAGACGATTCAGCTGAAATAGTACTTGGCATGTTGGGCGAGCTTCATCCGCTTGTGCGTGAAAATTACAAAGAGCTTCCCTCAACTCCCATTTATGCTGCTCTTTTAGATATTGAAGTATTGCGCTCCGTCATCCCAACCCGGCTTACAGTGCAGCCCGTGCCGGTCTTTCCGCCGGTATTGGAAGATTTAGCTTTCGTTGTCTCAGAAGAAATCCCAGCTCAGCAAGTAATTAACCTTATTCAGCAAACAGCTGGTAAGCTGCTGAGCCACATTTCTCTCTTTGATGTTTATCGCGGCGAAAAAATTGGCAGCGGCAAGAAAAGCTTGGCTTACAGCCTTACATATCAAGCCCCAGACCGTACATTGACTGATGATGAAGTTGCCAAAATTCGCAACCGAATCATTCAGCGGTTGGAAAAAGAACTCGGCGCAAAGCTTAGGGACGCATAATGTCGGCAGTACAAAAACCATATGGTTTGTGGGATTCTCCAATAACCCCTCAGCTCATTGTCAAAGAAGTTATTGGGTTAGATCAAGCTTATATGAGCGAGGATTCATCTATTTATTGGTTGGAGCTGCGGCCGCAAGAAGGCGGGCGAACTGTCATTGTCAAACGCGAACCCAACGGTGAGATTCATGATCTGCTTCCATCACCCTTTAGTGCGCGCAGCCGAGTGCATGAGTATGGCGGTGGAGCTTACACCGTTTTTCAAGATTCAATTGCTTTCTGCAATGATAAAGATCAGCGCGTTTACATACTTACTCCCACAGGTGATCCAGAACCGATTACGCCTCTTTGCCCAGATGGAGAATGGCGCTATGCCGACTTGCGCTTTGATCCATTCAGGCAGCGGCTTATCGCAGTACGCGAGCATCATCATGGAGCTGAGGTGGATAATACTCTTATTTCCCTTTCTCTGCTGGCTTCCGAAAACCATCATGGAGGCATGATTTTAGCTCAGGGAACAGATTTTGTTTCCTCCCCTGCTCTCAGTGCGGATGGCAAACGCTTGGCATGGCTCACTTGGAATCACCCCAATATGCCATGGAATGGCACAACTCTTTGGGTAGCCGAATTCGATTCTCAAGGCAACCTTGCACAGCCTAAAGCCATCGCCGGTTTTGAGCGCGCCTCCATCTTTCAGCCAACTTGGTCGCCAGAAAACGAGCTGTTCTTTGTTTCGGATGCAAACGGATGGTGGAACCTCTATCGTTGGATCGGTGGTGAAGAATCCGAGATCATCTATAAAGATAATGCCGAATTTGGACGACCACAGTGGGTTTTCAACCTCTCTACGTATGGTTTTCTCTCCGCGCGCCGCATTGTCTGCTCTTACTGTTCCTATGGCAGTTGGCGGCTTGGCATTCTTGATCTCATTTCAAGGCGGCTTTCCCCCCTTCGTACTCCATACACTGATATCAAAGACTTGCGGATCAACCAAGCTCATCAAGCTCTGCTGATCATCGCGGGTTCACCTACCCAAGCTACTAGCTTGATTCGGTTTAATCTCATGGCTTCGGAAAATCAAGAACACCTTCAGCCGGTTTCTTCTCAAAACCTCAATGAACAAATAGATCAACAGTCAGCATCTCATCGAGTGGAAATTATCCGCACCTCCAGTCAGGTCGAAATCAACGAGGGGTATATAGCAGTTCCTCAAGAATTTGATTTCCCCACCAGCGGCAGCCAAAGAGCTTATGCCTTTTTCTACCCGCCTCGCAATCGAGATTTCAGTCCCTTGCCCAATACAAAACCGCCATTAATTGTCATCAGCCACGGCGGACCAACAAGTATGACCAGCACTTCGCTTAACTTGTCTTTGCAGTTTTGGACTAGCCGCGGTTTTGCTGTAGTGGATGTTAATTACGGCGGCAGCAGTGGATACGGCAGAGAATACCGCGAACGGCTGCGCGGAAAGTGGGGCATCGTTGATGTTGAAGATTGCATCAATGCTGCTCGTTACCTTGTTGACCAAGGAAAGGTTAACCCCCAGCAATTGATCATCCGCGGCGGCAGCGCCGGCGGTTTTACAACACTGTGTGCCATCACTTTCCATCAAACCTTTAAAGCCGCCGCTTCTTATTACGGTATCAGCGATTTGGAGGGGTTAGCGCGCGACACCCATAAATTTGAATCCCACTACCTTGACCAGTTAATTGCCCCATACCCACAGCAAAAGGCTCTGTACAAGGAACGCTCTCCACTTTTCCATGCCGACCGAATTTCTTGCCCGGTTATCTTCTTTCAGGGTGAGGAAGATCGCGTTGTTCCCCCCAATCAAGCAGAACAGATGGTCAATGCGCTGCGGAAACAAGGTGTTTATGTAGAATATATCTTGTTTGAAAACGAAGGGCACGGCTTTCGCAGTGCCCTCGCCATTCAAAAAGCTTTAGAAGCAGAACTTGCCTTTTACTTGAAAGTATTCAATATCCAACCTCCGCAGGGTGCCTAACCCTAGCTTTGTGCATCTGCTAGCCAGGTTGTTATCTCCGCTAGCGTAGGTATTCGCCCGGAGCATACCAATTTTTCGTTTATAACTAAGCCTGGAGTTCTTAGCAGCCCGTAGTCAGCCCACTCGCTGGGGCGCTTAACTTTTATTAACTCGGCCTCAACGCCCATTTGCTCAACAGCTTTTACAGCTAGTTCCTCAACCTTATTGCAATTTGCACAGCCAGGTCCTAATACTTTGATGGTAAGTGGCATTTTAATAGGTACTCCTTTCTTGATATAATTTCTAGATTTGGGTATTTAATGAATTCTTACCCAACTGCTGCCATTGCCTAACAGCAGAACATTTCCAACGAAACCTTCACATTAACTTTATATAGGTTGCAGTATGTTAATAGTACATAGGTAACAACATAGTCATAAGAAAAAAGCAATCTCTTTTACTGCCCCTCATTTTTATTTGCAAAACAAGGGATTTCTCAATTCGTCTTCACCTAATATATTCATATTTTAGCATATTTTACAGTTAAAAAAAATTACAATAACCAATTTGTTATAAGGTAATATCCAATGCAAACGCTCCAGAGCCATGAATCAATTCGATCCCACATGCCACCATGTCCAGGAATTAGCTGACTGGAATCCTTAACCCCAGCCTGTCGTTTTATCATACTTTCACCCAAATCACCTAAGGGTGTGAGGAGAGCTAGAATTATCCCAAAGATGATCACTTCCCCATAAGTCAAATGGGGAACAGTATTTGCTGAAAGGTTTTGCCACAGCAGCAATACTGCACTTCCTCCTATAGCTCCGCCAAGAATGCCGCCTGCAAACCCTTCCCAAGTTTTACGCGGGCTTAAATGCGGGAAAAAGGGGCGTTTTCCAAAAGGTCTGCCAATTGTATATCCTCCAATATCTACCATCCAGACAGTACCCAAGGACAGCAATAGCCACCAGAAGCCGTTCGGTAATGCACGCAGAGAAAGAATATATCCTCCTAGCCATCCAAAATATAACATGCCACTTAATGTTATCGTGAAGTCGAAGCCGCTTTTTGTATGCTTCTCTTTTTCATAAACAAACAAATGATAAGTCATGCTGCATAGTATTGCTGCTGAAAGCCATAAATGGGCATACTCAAACCCTTGAAAATAACGGGTGATGATGAAAACTAAACTGCCGCCGGCCGTTAACACCAGAGAAGGATGATAACCAACTGCTTGAAATAGCGACACATACTCCATTGCAGCCAGAAAAATGACCAACAATACCACAGCAAGTAAATAATATCCCCCCAACCAAAAGGTAATCAACCCAATTGGTAGGGCAAAGACTACAAAGTACAACCGCTTAAATAGAGAAGCTAAAAACCGAGAAGCTACTAGCGAAAGATGTAAACCTTTTTTAGGAATTATGATAACACTCTCCCAAATCGTCGTTCGCGTTGTCGAAAAGCCTCAATTGCCAGACTGAATTCTTCCTTGTCAAAGTCTGGCCATAGAGTTGGAGTGATATACCACTCAGCGTAAGCTGCCTGCCAAATGAGAAAATTGCTGGTGCGGAACTCCCCCGAGGTTCGGATGATGAGATCCGGATCAGGCAAACCCGCTGTATAAAGATACCGAGAAACCAATTCTTCATTAACTTCTTCAGGTGCAACCTTATCTTCAAGCATTCTTTTTATGGCTTGCACTATCTCAGCTCTGCCACCGTAATTCAAAGCAATACTCAGCACCAAACGCTGATTATTTTTCGTGCGTTCAACCGATTTCTGGATCTTTTTACGCAGGTTTGCATTAAGCTGAACAGGATCACCTAAATGACGAATCTGCACCCCTTCTCGATCCAATTCATCAAGTTCTTTATCAATCGATTCAGAAAGCAGTCTCATCAATCCATTTACTTCTTCTTTAGGTCGTGCCCAATTCTCAGTAGAGAAAGCATACAGTGTTAAATATGGAATATTGAAGTCCACTGCGCTTTTTATAATCTGCCGCACATTTTCAGTACCAGCTTTATGACCAGCCAGCCGCGGCAGCCCTCTTTGTTTTGCCCAGCGACCATTGCCATCCATGATGATGGCTACATGAGTGAGATTAGCGGCCATGGTTACTATATTTCCATGATCTCTTTTTGCTTGCGCTCGCCAATTTTTTCAATCTGAGCAATAAAACGATCCGTTATTTTCTGCAATTCTTCTTCTCCCTGTTTTTCCTCATCTTCTGAAATTAACTTTTCATTCTTAAATTCTTTTATATCCTTCATACCATCGCGGCGAATATTGCGTACGGCTACCCGCGCTTCTTCCAACCGATTATGCACCACTTTTGCCAACTCACGGCGCCGCTCTTCAGTTAAAGGAGGAAGATTTAGACGAATGACTTTCCCATCATTATTTGGGGTTAACCCAAGGTTGGAGGCAAGAATTGCTTTTTCTATCTCCTTCAATGAAGAAGCATCAAAGGGGCGTATCATTATTGTACGAGCATCCGGCACGGTAATACTTGCAACCTGCATCAGCGGAGTTGCCGAACCATAATACTCAACCTGCAAACGTTCTACCAAGCCTGGGTTAGCTCTGCCAGTACGAATGCCGGCGATATCATCTTCCAAAGCTTGAATAGCACCTTGCATACGCGCTTCAACATCCTTGTACAGGTCTTTTAGCATATTCACCTCCAATGTTAATCATCTGGATAAGTTAATAACAGCATTATACTCGATTCGAACGGTTTAATCCAATGGCTCATCATCATCGGGAGAGATAATGCCGGGTTGTTCTAGTTCGATCACTTCACCGTGAATGTTGATGCGTACCTTAAACCCCATCATGCCTAAAAAAACCTTGCCTTCTTCCGGAATTCCCGTTTGCAGCAATTGTTCAAAATGGCTATCAATATTTTTGATTTTTTCTTCAATGATCGCACGTGAAAAAATATCATCTGCGCCAAGCTGCTTAGCTGTCAGTTCAGCTAGCAAGCTTTCATTGCCATGCATCATCTCAGCAATTTTATGCAGCACCGCCAAATCCACTTCGCGGGAGGGGATATGCCGTTGAAATCCTTGATCGTCAATCACATAACACGGCTCATCACCCACATAAGCTACAGTTACAGGACGATCAAATTCATCAACAATCAATTTATCAAAAAGAGGTTTCGTTGCCATATGTAAATGTTCCTATACGTACATTTCACCTATATTAATAATTATAAAATAAAAAGCACAAAACGGGAACAATACTCTTGTTGCCGTATATTTCACTAAACAACTCGTTTGTCTTTGACACTATGGATAAAAACATCCTAAATAATTTGTTTTATTGTATAATCAAGAAAAATGTGAACAACTTATAAATCATTTGAACAAATATTTCTGCTAAATTTCCACCTCACCAGAATCGTGCCATAGGGATGCATTTATACATACCCTCTTTCTAAAATTGACCTTTTATTAAATAGCTTTAGAAAATGAGTATTTTGCTTGAAAACCGCTAAAACCTATATTCAGCAGAGAAAAAGCATGAACATCTCTTTGATAATTCTACCTCCTGTTCATGTCCACATTTAGACAAAAATGGTATAATTTGTTCTACTGCGCTTTTCAGCACTTTTATAAGGAGGATTTCTTATGGATGCAGTATCACTAGCTCGTTTTCAATTTGCTCTCACCACAGTATATCACTTCTTTTTTGTGCCCCTCACGTTAGGATTAGTCATTATTGTTGCCATTATGCAGACTCTCTATACCTTCAAAAAAGAGGACGTCTATAAGCGCATGACAAAATTCTGGGGCAAGCTCTTTCTCATCAACTTCGCTATGGGAGTTGTTACCGGCATCGTCAATGAGTTTCACTTTGGCATGAATTGGTCGGAATATGCACGTTTTATGGGGGATATTTTCGGCGCCCCGCTTGCTATAGAAGCATTGCTAGCCTTTTTCCTTGAGTCCACTATGCTTGGTGTGTGGATCTTTGGCTGGGATCGTATCTCTCCCAAATTGCACTTGCTCACAATTTGGCTGGTTGCTTTTGGGGCAAACATTTCATCTTTGTGGATTTTAATCGCTAACTCCTTTATGCAGCAGCCAGTGGGTTATGCCATCAATCACGGCCGCGCAGAAATGATTGATTTCTTCCAGCTCGTCTTCAATCCGCACATTTTCACTCAATTCCCGCATACTGTGCTTTCCGGCTTCGTTACTGGCGCATTCTTTGTCATGGGCATCAGCGCTTATCATTTGCTGCGCAAGAATGAGCAAGAGTTCTTTACCCGCTCATTTAGAATTGCAGCTATTTTTGGTCTCATCAGTTCCATTTTAGTTGCCGGCGTTGGTCATGCTCAAGGACAGCACATGGTACAGGTTCAGCCAATGAAGATGGCTGCTGCCGAAGCTCTCTGGAAAACTGAAGCACCAGCCGGTTTCAGTGTTATAGCACTGATCGATTCGGCTCAACGTAAGAACGTCTTTGATATCAACATACCCGCCATGCTGAGCTTTTTAGCTACTAACAGCTTTACTGCAGAAGTTAAAGGCATCAACGATTTGCAAGCTGAATATGAAACCCTCTATGGTCCTGGCAACTACATCCCTCCCGTCGAAGTTGCCTTTTGGAGCTTCCGCATTATGGTTGGCTTGGGATTCTTAATGATATTGCTCGCCCTTATTGCGGTTTGGGCTGTTTATAAGGAAAAGCTATTGTCATTACGTTGGTTCCTTACTCTTCTTATGTATTCTATCGCATTTCCATACATCGCCAACACCGCCGGCTGGTTTCTTACCGAGATGGGTCGTTATCCATGGCTGGTTTTTGGATTGTTTAAAATCGAGGATGGCATTTCTCCCAACGTTAGCGTAAACATGCTATGGATTTCACTTTTAGTGTATATCATCATTTACACCTTGTTAATTGGTGCAACCCTCTATCTTTTCAAAAAGTTTGCCTCAGCCGGCCCATCAATTACTGATGCAGGCATCATCGCTCTTGATGCCCAATCTGCAACAAGCTAAATCAGAGTCTATCTATTCAGAAACAGGGATGGTACTATGGAACTCAATATCTTATGGTTTATATTAATTGCAGTGTTATACATTGGCTTTTTTGTCCTTGAAGGATTTGATTTCGGGGTAGGAATGGCTTTGCCATTTTTAGGTAAAACTGATACTGAACGACGGACGATCATCAACACGATTGGTCCGCACTGGGATGGCAATGAAGTTTGGCTGATAACCGCCGGCGGAGCAACGTTTGCCGCATTTCCGCATTGGTATGCCTCACTTTTCAGTGGCTTTTACATTGCTTTTTTGCTCTTGCTGGCAGCTCTCATTCTGCGCGGGGTTGCTTTTGAATTTCGCAGCTTGGATGAGAACCCAAAGTGGCGAGAGTTCTGGGACCGGGCAATATTTTTTGGTTCTTTGCTGCCTGCCTTTCTGTTAGGAGTAGCCTTTGCCAATCTAGTCCAAGGTCTGCCAATTGATGCTGAAATGACTTATCGAGGTGGTTTTCTTACATTAATAAATCTTTATGGCGTTTTGGGCGGTTTGGCAGTAACTCTCATTTGCGCTGTGCATGGTGCCATCTTTCTAAGCTTAAAAGTCAGCGGAGAAATCAGCGAACGCGCTGGCAAGTTTGCTGCAAAACTTTATCCACCCGCGCTCATCATAGCTGTGGTGTTTATTATTGCTACCTTTTTCGCCACCGATATCCTGCGTCATAACACTATGGTAGCTATTATGTTTGCAGTATTGGCAGCTGTTGCCTTCTTAGGGGTTGGATATGCCTTGCTGCGCAAAAAAGACGGCTGGGCATTTGTCTTTACTTCATTGACGCTGATCTCCACTGTTGCCTGCTTGTTCACCATTCTCTTCCCGCGCTTAATGATCTCCAATCTTAACCCCGAATGGAGCCTCACGATTTACAACGCAGCTTCTTCACCTTACACGCTAACCACCATGACAATCGTAACGCTGATCTTCTTGCCGGTGGTTTTATTCTATCAAGGTTGGAGTTATTACGTTTTCCGCAAGCGGGTGCTCACAAAGCCCGAAACTCTGGTGTACTAAGTCTATTATACTTTTATGGAATACTGAAAGGCTGCCAATCACTATAGGGACTGTACTTGCCGCTGCCAAAATAAGCTCGTACTTTAACTCGATACAAGCTACCGCTACCTAAAGGATAAGGATAGCGGTAGCTGCAGATCTGTCCTATACAAGCACTGGCAGCCACATATCTTCGCAGCGTATAGCGCCCATTCTTTCCATCGTAAACTAACAAATAGTATCTCACTGCATTGCTGACAGCCTTCCAGCGGAAGGTTACTGTATTATCATCACCAATCTGCGGTTCAAGCACCTGCGGCGCAGGCAAGGGAATTGCCACATAAAAATTGGTTGGCAGACTAAAGCGGCTCACTTGGTTGACACCAAAAGCCCTTATCTGCAGTTTATGTCTGCCATTGGGCAAGTCCTCACCCCAATTTACCCAGCATTCAGTTTCACCATTCGCGCAGTGAGCCTGTTCCGAGCTGAAAGTTTTTAATTTCTCATTATCTAACCATAATTGATACGATTCAGCTCTTTCTACCCTTTTCCAGCGTACTTGCAAATCAGAGGCTTGCACTATTCCCAGCGGAGCAAGAATCTCAGGCACACCTAAGGGAGGTGGAGGTACAATGGTAAATACCTTCCACGTGCTCCATTCGCTCCAGCCAGTGTCAGAAAGAGCTTTCACCCTAAATTGATAACTCCTGTGCATCAATTGAAAAGTTGGTTGAAAACTGCAATTGCTTGTTTCACAAATAACCTCTTGTGCAATAGGTGAAAAAGTACTGCTCGCATACACCTGCAGAAAATAAACCGTAGCTCCTTTTACTTTCTTCCATTGGAACACAGGCCGTCTCTCTGTATGTGTACCCTGAGGAGAAATCAATTGAGGCACGCCCACTCTAGTGAAGGTTAGGGGTTCACTCATTCCGCCGCCCGGCGCCGGTGATTGAACCTTTACAACAGCCTCTTCACTACTATTCCATAGGTGCAGCGGCACTCTTGCTCGCAATTGATTGGGCTGAATAAAGGTAGTTTCAACCTCGTTCCCATTCCATAGTACCTTTGATGATGAAACGAAGTTATTTCCCGTTAAGCTTATCTCCAAATCCTCATTGCGTCTTACACTCGTTCTTGGAGAAAGCTCCAGCAGTTCAGGTATAGGATTTTCCACTAAAAAGTAATCGGGTGCAGAAAAGCCAAGCGCGTCATTCAACCAAACCTTTACTGCGAAACTGCCGGCTGCAGTCAACTTGCTCTGGGGTATTCTTGCTCTCAACTCAGTTTCACTAATATAGGTGGTATTTATGGCTTCATCTTGCCAATAGACAATCGAAGCCGCAGAAAACCCTTCTCCATGAATAGTGCATTCTACATCCGAGCTGTCCACTAAGGTGCTATGAGGTTCTATCGCAATTGGTATGAGCGGTCCAGCCATCATGGCTGCTGCTGCAATAGCAGAACGCGAAATATCATGTGCCAGTGATACATTCATGTTGGCTGCTGTATCACTCGTTTTATGATAATGTGGGCTTGGGTCGGCTAATCCACCACAACCTTTGGATGGACTATTTGCAGCATAATTTTCAAGAATTTCAATTGCTCCAATGCCTTTGAGTAAAAATGGACAATGATCGGAACGACAGCCTAAATTGCTGTCATAGGTTAAGTAATCATAATTTAAATCAAGCCCATATGTGCTGATCACATTTGCCATGCATTGCCCCACCCGATCTGAAGCCGGCAGTGTACCCACGTGCATTTCAAAACAGCGGTCAAGATTAGAATCATAGCCATACATATCCAAATTGATCACCCCAACAATGTTTTGAAAAGGATGATCTGCTAAATAGGCTTGACTGCCAATTAAACCTTGCTCCTCACCGCTAAACCAAATAATGCGGATCGTTCGCTGATAGGCTTGATCTGCCATTACCCTAGCTGCTTCCATCAATGCAGCCGATCCACTGCCATTATCCTCTGCGCCCGGAGCGTTTTCATACGGGATGGGTGAAATGCTATCCAAATGTGCGGAAAGAATTACTTCTTCCTGCGGCTTTGTCTTGCCGGGTATGGTTACAATTAAGTTCTTCCACGTATAACCCCAATAGGAATATGGATCTATCTCGATTTGATTTTCAGGGTACCACTGTCGAACTTGTTCTAGAACATAAGGGAAAGCCCGGGCATTGGACCGTTCAGGTGAAAACATGGCATAAGAATAGCGCGTACGTATCGTAAAGGGAACCCCTTGTATGGTTACTTCTTGTGCGCCACTAAGCTTTTCCAGCCAAGCGCTGTACTGTTCATACGTCATTCTGTCAAGCAGCAATTGTACTTTGGGATGAACTTGATTGCATGCAAAGTTGCCTAGCATTGGAGAAGATAAACCAAAGCGGTCAGCTTTTCCCTCAGCTAAACTCGGCAGAACTGCAGGAGACACTTCTCCAGGTCCCGGGTACGTCATTGAGGGTGTTGGAGTAATGCTAGCCGTCATCATCGGCGGCAGCGGTGTAAGTGTGCTTTGCTGTAGTTCTTCCTTCTCTATTGCTGTGCTTGTTGGTAACTCTACTGTTTCAACAGGTGTCTTCTGATTATTTGCTGAACTTTCATCTTCCGTTGGGGCAGGAGTGCCACTTACCACCGCTTCTTCCGTATCGGCAGCTTTTAAGAATACCTGTCCTTTCTCCTCTCCTGCTTTTGCACTAAAAAAATAACTCCCCCAGCTAAAAATTAGGAAAGCGATTACAAAAATTATAGGAAAATTCGCCTTTTTCACTGAATTACTCTATTTAAAAACCATCAGCGTTTATTTCATCCACCAACGATTCCCTTCTTCTCTCTACTAAAGGTTAGTTTTCTATTGCTTGTTTTCATTATATCAAACTTTTCTTTTCATGATCCTTTGACATGATGTCTATTTCAAAATAAGTTACTAACCTGCTAAAACACCTTTATTCGTTCCATTTGCATACAATACGATTTCTCCTTTACTGTTCGCCTACTATAGTCTTGGCTTCTCATAACAAGAAATCCCTTCCAGAAATTGCAAAAAGTGGTATGATTGTAGGAAAATTACACATTAAGTTAGCTGGTGTATTACAACAAGTTAAAACTTGGGAATAAATCAATCTTCCAGTTAACGAATAATGAATACACTGGTCTTACTCTATTGAGTAACCCATAAAAATGGAGAAGGATATGACTGCCCGAATTATTGATGGAAACGCCATTGCAGAAAATTTACGAAAATCAGTAGCAGCAGAAGTAGAACAAATGATTAAAGAGGGTTACCAAAGACCCGGTTTAGCTACGGTCTTGGTTGGGGAAAACCCTGCCTCCCAAGTCTATGTGCGCATGAAGCAAAAAGCCTGCAGCGAAGTAGGCATAGAATCATATGGTTATACCTTGCCTGAAAAAGCTTCTCAAGCTGAAGTAGAAGCGCTTGTCAAAGAGCTTAATGATGATCCGCGTGTGCATGGAATCTTAGTACAGCTGCCACTACCTAGCGGACTAAACGAAGAAGACGTATTAAAAACCATCCGCATAGAAAAAGACGTAGATGGCTTCCACCCGTTGAACATTGGGCGTCTTGCCCAGAAAGGACGCGAACCTTTGTTTGTCCCATGCACCCCTGAAGGCGTAATGCACCTCCTTGATCATGAAGGTGTGAAACTCGAGGGAGCCAATGCCGTTGTTTTAGGACGTTCCAATATTGTTGGTATGCCAGTTGCTTTATTATTGGTTCGCCGCAATGCTACAGTAACCATATGCCATTCACGCAGCAAAGACTTGCCCAGCATCACCCGTAATGCAGATGTATTGATCGCTGCTGTAGGCAAGCCAGAAATGGTTCGCGGCGATTGGGTAAAACCTGGCGCTGTCGTAATTGACGTTGGCGTCAACCGCGTTGAAGATCCAACGAAAAAGAAAGGCTATCGCCTCGTAGGTGATGTGGCTTTCGACGAAGTCAAGGAAGTCGCCGGCGCCATCACTCCCGTGCCGGGTGGGGTCGGTCCCATGACAATTGTTATGTTAATAAAAAATACCGTACGAGCTGCAAAACTCTCAGGAATTTAACTATGAGCACCTTGTTTGTTAAAAACGCCTCTCTTGTTGTTACAATGGATTCACAGCAACATGAGATACCTAATGGTGGCTTGTGGATCCGTGATGGTTTCATTGAAGCGGTTGCCCCCACCGCCGAGTTGATTGAAAAACAAAGCGAAGCTGATGAAGTGTTAGACCTTACGGATCACATTGTTTTTCCGGGGCTGATTAATACTCATCATCACTTTTACCAAACTCTTACCCGAGTTGTACCAGCCGCTCAAGATGGCAATCTTTTCCAATGGCTAAAAACCTTGTATCCTATTTGGGCGCGTATGCAGCCAGAAGACATTTTCATCTCCACCCAAACTGCCTTATGCGAGCTTGCTCTCTCGGGTTGTACCACTGCTTCCGACCACCTTTATATCTTTCCTAATGGATCGCGCCTGGACGATGAGATTCATGCCGCCCGTGAAGTAGGCTTACGCTTGCATGCCTCACGCGGTTCAATGAGCTTAGGAGAAAGCAAAGGCGGGCTGCCGCCTGATTCGGTGGTCGAGGATGAAGAATTTATTCTCAAAGACTCTCAACGCCTCATAGAAACTTATCATGATCCTAAACCTGGATCTTATACGCAAATTGTGCTTGCACCATGTTCACCATTCAGCGTAACGCCAGAACTAATGAAACAAAGCGCCGCACTTGCCCGCCACTATCATGTTCATCTGCACACTCACCTTGCAGAAACCCAAGATGAAGAGGTTTTCTGTCAACAAGTATTCGGGCGGCGGCCTGTTGAAGCCATGCAATCACTAGATTGGGTAGGAGAAGATGTATGGTTCGCTCACTCTGTATATGTGAATGAAGCCGAAATTGATGTATATCGCCGTACAGGATGCGGGGTTGCTCACTGTCCATCTTCCAACATGCGCCTTGCCAGTGGAGCAGCACCCATCATGGAAATGCTGCATGCAGGAGTCAAGGTTGGCTTAGGTGTAGATGGTTCAGCCAGCAATGACAGCTCCCACATGCTTGCTGAAGTACGCCAAGCTATGCTGCTTAGCCGTCTAAGAGCCGGCATGCTGGGCGCCTCTCTTTCTTCTTCAGAGGCTAGACCGCCAGCTTTGAAAATTATGACAGCCCGTCAAGCACTTCAGATAGCTACTCGAGGAAGCGCCGCGGTTCTTGGGCGTCAAGACATCGGCTCATTAGAAGCCGGCAAATGCGCGGATTTCGTAGCCGTAAATCTCAACCGCATTGATTATAGCGGAGCTTTGCATGACCCGGTCGCAGCCCTCGTCTTTTGCTCTCCTATTCATGTAGATTATAATGTTGTCGGCGGCAAATTTATTGTCCGAGAAGGGCAGCTTACGACTATCAATTTACCTCAGTTGATTCGGCGTCATCAGCAAGCAGCAAAGAGAATTGTTCAAGGCTGACTCAAAAACAACTAATGACAGCCTCAAAAATCGTGTTTTTGTGTTATAATATTACATCAAATAATTTTAACAAATATTTATGGAGGTTTACAAACCATGCGTAGTTTTCTCGGAAGAGATATCCTTTCCCTAAAAGACTTTGGACGTGATGAGTATTATCGCGTGTTTGAAGTCGCAGATGAATTGGCACCTATTGCCAAAAACCGCCGCAATAGCACTTTATTAGCCGAAAAAACCCTCGTTACAGCATTTTACCAACCCAGTACCCGCACCCGTCTGGCACATGAAGCTGCTATGCATCGTCTTGGCGGTCATGTTACCGGCTTTTCGGATGCGAAAATGACCCGCGCCGGCGACTTTTATCAAGAATCTATCAAAGACACCGTCCGAATGTTGGAATTCTATGGCGATGTTATTGTCATGCGCCATTTCCAGCAAGGTGCACCGCATGAAGCCGCTCGTTGGGCAAGCATACCAGTAATCAACGCCGGTGATGGCTGGGGAGAACACCCCACTCAGGTGCTCACTGACTTGTACACCATCAAAAACGAGTTCGGTCGCCTGGATGGACTGAAATTCCTGCTCGTCGGTGATATGCGCATGCGCACCATGCACAGCATGTCATATGCTATGAGTCAGTTTGACATTGAAGCTTTCTATGTTTCACCACCAGAGATGAGCTTAACCCCTGAATTTAAAAAAGAGCTTATTGATCTTAACCTCAATTTCAAAGAAATTGAACATGTCGAACAGGCAATTGCCGAAGCAGATGTCATCTACATGGAGCCGGTTGTCCAACCCGATTACACAAAATCTCGCGATGAACGCAGCGGTGATGTAGGTCGCACTCCCGCTAATTATCGCGTAACAAAAGAGTTGCTTCGCAAAGCCAAACAGCAAGCCATCGTCATCCATTCACTCCCACGCATGGACGAACTTCCCGAAGAGGTGGACTACACTCGCCACTGTCGCTATTGGATCGAGGCATTTAATGGCGTCGTAATGCGCATGGCTTTGCTTGCTCTTGTGCTCGGTGCAATGGAGTAATTTCTATTTAAAACCTTGACATTTTGCACATCTTTGATATAATCAACGCAACAATAGAACATTAAAATATTTCAAGGTGTTACATTACACCGTAGATTAAAAAGAAGACCAAGTTGATTTAAAAACGTTGAAGAGGACGAGTAAGCTTTGAAACGACATTACAGAGAGCTGGAGCAGGTGAGAGTCCAGTATGCACGCCAAAGCCGAATGGACCTCTGAGTTGCAGGGTGAACAGAACAACTAAGTAGCCCGCGCCGGTTTTGCCACCGTTATCCAGGCAGGATCATGCTGCATAAGCTGTTCATGGCAGCTGCATGCAAAGTGATTTCGAGTGAGGCTGGCTTTTTACCCTAACCCGTCGCATCACCGACGGGTTTTTTAGTTAACCAATCTTCCAGCCTAATGTGGGTGGCACCACGGGAGCAATTAAGCCCTCGTCCCTAGTTATAGAGACGAGGGCTTTTTTATATTTGTTGGATTATTTGTCTTAAATACTATATTTAGGAGGTAAAAAATCATGTCAGAACAAGTACGTTTTATTTTATCCGATGCCGATTTGCCCAAACAGTGGTACAACATTAATGCGGATGTTGAGGGTCCTATCCCCCCAGTTTTGCACCCGGCAACTCATGAGCCCATTACGCCCGATTTCCTTGCGGCTCTCTTCCCTATGGAGCTTATTCTTCAAGAAGTTAGCACTGAGCGTTACATTGACATTCCTGAGGAAGTGCGCGAAATCTATAAACTTTATCGCCCAACCCCGCTTCAAAGAGCTGTGCGGCTAGAAAAAGCGCTGGGAACTCCTGCACACATTTACTTTAAGAACGAATCAGTTTCCCCTGCCGGCAGCCATAAGGTCAACACAGCTATAGCACAAGCTTTTTATAACAAAATCAGTGGTACAAAAGCTTTAACAACCGAAACGGGTGCAGGGCAATGGGGCTCCGCCCTAGCTATGGCTTGCCAATTTTATCACCTGGACTTAGAAGTGTATATGGTAAAGGTTTCTTACCAACAAAAGCCCTATCGGCGGATATTGATGGAAACTTATGGCGCTCAAGTATTCCCCAGCCCAACGGATCGCACAGAATATGGACGCAAGGTTCTTGCTCAGGATCCAAATACTCCTGGCTCGCTTGGCATTGCCATCTCTGAAGCCGTCGAAGTGGCAGCAACGTCAAATGGTACAAAAAAGTACAGCTTAGGCTCAGTGCTGAACCACGTACTGCTGCATCAAACCGTTATCGGTCAGGAATGCATCAAACAAATGGAAATGGCAGGTGAATACCCGGATGTTGTCATCGGTTGTGTTGGCGGAGGCTCAAACTTTGCAGGCATTTGCTTACCATTCGTTGGTAAAAATGTTAAAGAAGGCTACAAAACCCGCTTCGTTGCTGTCGAACCAACGGCTGCCCCTTCGCTGACAAAAGGCGTATATACTTACGATTATGGTGACACCGCTGGTATGACACCGTTAGTGAAAATGCACACCTTAGGGCACAATTTTATCCCTGCCCCAATTCACGCAGGTGGTTTGCGTTATCACGGCATGGCGCCCACCCTGTGCCGCTTAATTGATAAAGGATTGATAACTGCGATAGCAGTTCCCCAATTAGCTACTTTTGAGGCAGCTATTCTCTTTGCCCGCAATGAAGGCATACTTCCTGCGCCGGAATCAGCTCATGCTATCCGCGCCGCCATTGACGAAGCCCTTGATGCCAAAGAGAAAGGCGAAAAACGAGTCATTCTCTTCAACTTGAGTGGTCACGGCCATTTTGATTTGTCTTCGTATGAAGCTTATCTAAATGGCTCTCTTGTTGATTATGAGCTATCCAAGGAGGAAATCCTTAAAAACGTTGATGCATTGCCTAAAGTTCCTGCTTATGCTTAGAATAACAATTATGCATAACTTTAGGTTAGATACACGATAAACCGACTAATTTCCAAACCTTAAGAGCCGTTCGCCTTTTCTCCGCAAGCAGAAAAAAGCGAACGGCTCTTTTATAACAGCTTTATTGCTATTGTTAACTTTCTTGAGTTTCTTCCTTCGATAAGAGCACAGGCAAATACTTTTCCATGTAATCTTCCATTGCCGCTTGAAAGCCCACGTCTTGCTCTGCTCTTTCAGATAAAAACCATTTATGCTCTAGGATTTGACAATACATTTCAGTTGGGCTCAATATGCCGGTTTCTAAGTAGGATTGGAAATATTCCAAAAATGGTTGATAGCTGTGCTCAAGCCAGTGATATGCCGCTACAGGTAATGAAATTTCTCTACCATATTTTTGGGAAAGAGAAGCTTTTATCTCTTGAATTTCATTAATAATTTGTTGCGCCTGTTTTTCCTCTGCCTCTAAGCCTGTTAAAGCATGCAACTGGTCGCGGTGGAAATTTCTATCGCTTACGAAGGCTTTTAACCGGAGTTTTGAACCTCTATCCACACTACTCAATTCCAACTCATGCACTGAAAATCCTAAATCATTTAGGGCGCGTACATGCTCTTGAATACGATAATGTTCTGTTGGGCGCAGAATAACTTCACTGGTGATTTTCTCCCATAAACGCAAGTATCGCTTGCGGATAGATTCACCAATTTCAAACAGCGGATAATTGCGAGGTAATAAACGCGAGGCCGCTAAATCTGCCAATTCGCTGGTGATATTATCTTTCATGATCATTAAATCATCATAGCGCTGCTTTGGGTCAAGATTTTCCTGCAATTGAGTAGTTTCTGCATCTACCAGATAGGCTTGCAGTGCGCCGGCATCTCTGCGAAACAGCGTGTTGGAGAGAGAACAGTCTCCCCAAAACACACCATTTAAGTGAAGCTGTACCAAAAGACCAGCCACAGCATCTAGCAAATGCTCTTGATAACGCTTCATTTCACTGCGAATGAACAAAGAACGGTAAGGTTGAGAATGGTCCAAATAATCCGTTATGAGAATGCTGGCTTGTCTTGCAGGACTGCTGATCCTCACATATCCCACTGCTTTAACTACTGGCAATCGTTTCTCCTCAAGTGAGCGCAGAACGTTATATTCATATTCAGCCCGATCCAGCGCAAGCTCCTTAAAAGCAAACAACTCGCCGTCGTAATTTACAAATACAACCGGGTGGCGCGAAACACCACGCGGCAACTCCTCCACCCGGTCGCAGCATTTGCGCCATTCCGACAAGGGCTTTTCCCACGGCAAATCTAAAAAGTCAGGATTTCCTGGTCGTAAGAAGATTGAAAATGGTGTCTCTAGCATAAAAAATAGGATACCATAAAATTGGCATTTTAGGGTAAAATTAAGGTTTCCTAATATATTTCATATACATTAAAGAATACTATCTATGAATAATTATGTTTTAAGGCTTGAATTATGAAATTAACCTATCGCAGTGAATACGCCCTTCTTGCTTTAGTACATTTGGCTCGCAATAACAACACAGGTTACATCCCGGCCGAATCCATTGCCAATGCCCAAAAAATTCCACTAAAATTCCTAGAGCAGCTTTTGTTGGCTCTAAAACGGGCAAAGTACCTGCGCAGCTCTAAAGGACATTATGGAGGTTATTGTCTTGCTAAACCACCTGATCAAATTACTTTAGCCGAAATTATTCGGCTTTTCGATGGTGCCCTCGCCCCTACCGAATCGGTGAGCGAATATTTCCATGATTCTACACCCATTGAAAAAGAACAGAATCTAGTCAAATTCTTCAAGGAAATCCGCGATATGATTGCAGAAAAACTGGAAAATACCACGCTCGCCGATGTGCTCTGACCAAGAATCTTCACAAGACAATATAACAATAATAAGCACAAATGATGAAAATTAAGACAATTCTGGGTAGATATTTGTTTTTTTATGGTATAATTTGGTCATGTTTCAGCAGATCCGCGATGATATAAACTCAGTTTGGCAGCGAGACCCAGCCGCCCGCAGCACACTGGAAGTGCTGCTGTGTTATTCTGGTCTTCATGCAGTTTGGGGTTATCGGATTGCTCATTGGTTTTGGAAGAAAAACCTCAAACTTATTGCCCGCATTATCTCCCAAATTGTTCGCGGGTTAACTGGTATTGAAATTCATCCTGCCGCAAAAATTGGAAAATCCTTTTTTATTGACCACGGAATGGGAGTGGTCATTGGAGAGACAGCAGAAGTCGGCAATTGCGTAACCCTCTATCATGGAGTTACCTTGGGTGGAGTAAGCTTGGAAAAGGGCAAGCGTCATCCGACCATAGAAGATCATGTCGTTATCGGAGCTGGAGCAAAAGTCCTTGGCAACATCACCATTGGCAAACACAGTCGCATAGGGGCGAATGCTGTCGTCGTCAAACCAGTTCCCCCTAATTCAGTCGTTGTAGGTGTACCAGGTCAAATTGTTCAACGCAGTCAGCCAACCCCTCCAGAACCAGACTTGCACCATGATAACCTCCCAGATACATTAGGGACTGCTATTCGTGCCATGATGGCTCGTCTTGATCGCATTGAAGAACAGCTCAGCGGACACGTTCAAGCCCATCCGCCCCCTACAACTGCAACCAAGACGATAACTTTTCCACATGTAGAAGCAAACGGCACTTGGCATGAAGAAGACTTTATCATCTAATTTTTCATTTGCATATTCTGTTTTAGTAAAGGTGAGCATTGTATGAAAAATGACTTATTAATAAAAAAGGCTTTGGGATTCACGACCAGGCAAGTACACGCAGGGCAATCTTATGATCCTACAACTGGCGCCGCTGCAGTACCTATTTACCAGACTTCATCATATGTTTTCAAAGATAGCGATCATGCAGCCCGTCTTTTTTCCCTTGAAGAAACGGGTTTTATTTACAGCCGTATTAGCAACCCCACCACTGAAGTATTGGAAAAACGCATTGCAAATCTTGAAGGCGGAGTAGGGGCATTAGCCACCAGTTCAGGTCATGCCGCCCAAGTGATTACTATTTTAACTCTATGCAGCAAAGGGGATCACATTGTCTCATCTCCCAATCTTTATGGAGGAACATATACTCAATTTGCCTATACATTTCCAAAGCTTGGAATAGATGTAACCTTCGTTGATGTTAAAGACAGCGAAAAGCTGCGGCGTGCCATACGTCCCAACACCAAGATAATTTATGGTGAAACTATCGGCAACCCTTCAATCAACGTTTTTCCTTTTGAGTCAGTTGCTGAAATTGCCAAAAAGTACCGCATACCTGTTGTCATAGATAACACATTTGCCACTCCCTATTTATGCAATCCGTTTGAGTGGGGTGCTAACATCATCACCCACTCTACGACAAAGTTTATCGGCGGGCATGGCACATCTATTGGGGGCATCATCGTTGATGGAGGAAACTTTGACTGGGCGGGCAGCGGCCGTTTCATCAATTTTACCGAGCCGGACCCTGCTTATCATGGTCTTATCTATGCTGCTTTAGGAGCAGAAGCATTCATCACAAAAGCGCGCGTTTCTGTAATGCGCGATATCGGGGCATGCCCCGCCCCAACAAACTCATGGCTTTTCCTGCAAGGTCTTGAAACGCTCAGCTTGCGAATGGAACGCCATGTTCAGAATGCAAAAGCAGTAGCAGAATTTCTTGAAAAACACCCGCAAGTCAATTGGGTCTCATATCCATCATTAGTCAGTCATCCTGATCATTACTTAGCCCAACGTTATTTACCAAAAGGAGCCGGGTCTATCCTCGGTTTCGGTATTAAAGGTGGACGTGAGGCAGGTAAAAAATTTATAGACAGCCTTCAACTTTTCACTCACTTGGCAAACATTGGAGATGCAAAAAGTTTAGCTATCCATCCAGCCAGCACAACTCACAGTCAACTAACCCCAGAACAACAGATGAGTGCAGGGGTATCTCCAGACTTCATTCGCCTGAGCATTGGCATCGAAGATATTGACGATATCCTTTGGGATTTAGATCAAGCCCTTCAAGCAGCCTCTACTATCTAAGGAGAATTAACACCATGCCTGTAAAAATTGCCGACGATTTACCTGCAAAAGCAATATTGACCGAAGAAAATATCTTCGTAATGACCGAAAAACGGGCTTTGCATCAAGATATTCGCCCTTTACGGATTGCCATACTCAATCTTATGCCCACCAAAATAACAACCGAAACTCAACTGCTGCGGCTCTTGGGCAATAGTCCTTTGCAGGTAGATATTACCTTATTGCACCCTCGCTCCCATGAATCAAAAAACACTCCCTCTGAGCATCTCCTTACCTTTTACCAGACCTTCGATCAGGTAAAGCACGAAAAATTTGATGGTTTAGTCATCACCGGCGCACCTGTCGAGCAACTTCCTTTTGAAGAGGTGGATTATTGGGAAGAACTAAAAGAAATTATGGATTGGTCTTACGAGCATGTTTTCTCCACCTTCTTTATTTGTTGGGGAGCACAAGCAGGTTTATATCACTTCTATGGAGTACCCAAATATCCTTTGCCTCAAAAAATGTTCGGAGTATTCCCCCATCGAGTACT
>DAOUFY010000101.1:0-13348 GCA_034429745.1 Anaerolineales bacterium | reverse complement strand
TAGGTAGCGGTTGGGTATCCCCAACCGCTACACCAACCTGCGAATATACACACAACTTATTGAAGCTTGGGAAGCTCGGCAGTTACCCCTTCAGCCCACCAATACATGCAGTACTTGCACTTGATGGCGCCGCCAGGGAATTGATCCAAATCTTCCTGCTGCAATTTTTCTCCCTCTGGAACAACAATATTGCCTTGATTGTCCTTAATAGGACCGGCAAACACATCAAAGCGGGTAAATTCACCTTTCAGCATCTTTGCAAGAATATCTCTCACTTCCTGAATGACTTCAGGAGGAAGATCTTCCATGCCTTTTGTCAGCTGCTCACCTTCCATAAACCCATAAAGGCCTAAACCGCCGCTGTCTGCGTCAAAATAGTGCCAACCGGGTTTATACTTCTTTTCCATTACATCTTTGGTAATTTGAGCATAGATCGGACCCCAGTTCCAGTAAGGAGCAGTGAGGCAGCGTTCCACTTTGCATGAGCCAGCCCAGTCGTACGTGATGCCCCATTTCCCCTTCTCCTGAGCCACATCAGCTGGAGCAGGTGTATCGGCACCAGTAAAGACAACCTGAGCTCCGGCATCAAACAACGAAGCGGCTGCTTCTTTTTCCTTCACAGGATCATGCCAGGTGTTAATCCAGCGCACATCCAACGTACACTCCGGGCAAGTCTTGCGCATGCCTAATGCAAAGGCATTACCCAAACGCAGCTCTTCAGGAATGGGGAAAGTAGCCATATATCCGAGTTTAGGATTGCCATCTTTCTTAGCCCGCGCCCCAGCAACCATACCTGCTAAGTATTTCATGCTTTCCATTGCCCCGAAAAGGTTGCCGAAGTTTTTCTCGTTGGATTTGTAACCGCTAACGTGGATATACATAATATCCGGAAACTCTTCAGCTACCATTGCCATCGGATCCATAAAACCAAAGGATGTACCGAAAATAAGGTTAAAACCCTTGCGGGATAAGCTGCGGAATACTTGCTCGGCATCGGCTCCTTCAGGTACATTTTCGATATAGGCAGTATGAACATTTTCAACATTCTTCTGCACATATTCCAGACCTTCATAGTGTGCCTGAGACCAACCACCATCGTTATGCGGACCAATCAATACAAAAGCAACGTTAAACTTGCCTTCTTGGATATCAGGGATCTGGAACTGTGCTTGGGGTTCTTCTTTAGGAGCTTCTTGTGCAGGAGCCTCTTCTTTGGGAGCTTCTTGTGCGGGAGCTTCTTCTTTAGGAGCTTCTTGCTTTGGAGCCTCGGTCGCTGGCGCACCACAAGCCGAAAGCACAAGGCTCAAAACCAATACAATGCTGAAAATGGTCCATAAATATTTACCTTTCATTACATCTTCTCCTTTATTTATTTCTTTAATAAGTTTATTGTATTTTGAGTACTTTTTAAATACACTTCATTTCTCTTACTCTTCTCTCACCTCCTTTATCAAAAAAAGACCATTCATCCTAACCTAAAAATCAAGCTCGCTTGTTTCCCAATAGAATTTATTTGCCCCCAATCAAGAAACATCTTCTCCTCCAAGCTAGCTTCTCTACGGATTATATTACCTTCAAGAGTGTCTTGTCAATAGTATTACAGATTAAAAACCCTGCTTTTATGTCAACTCTGCGCCGCTCCTGTGGTCAGCTCGCGCTAATTGTTATTGCATTGTCAATGCCATTACGGCTTTTTGAGCATGCAGGCGGTTTTCTGCTTGATCAAACACCACCGAATGCGGTCCATCCATCACAGAGCTCGTAACCTCAATATCGCGATCAGCCGGCAAAGGATGCATATAAATGGCATCTTCAGCGGCTAAGGACATTTTTTCATCATCTGTTATCCAATCCTTGTACTGATCTTGAATGCGTTTTCCTTCCGCTGGATCATTGGTCGTTAGGAGAGGTCCCCAAGACTTCGCATAAACCACATCTGCACCCTTGAAACCTTCGCGCATATCATGCACAATATCAAAGCCCGTACCATATTTTCGAGCTTGCTCTTTTGCTTGCTCAATAATTTCCGGCATTAGTTTGAACTCAGGCGGGTGTGAGAGCATAACATCCATCCCAAAACGCGGCATTTGTAATATCAGCGATTGAGGTACAGATATTGGTTTCAAGTACGATGCTGCATAAGCCCAAGAGACAACAATTTTCTTGCCGCGCAGATTCCTGCCTTTCTTTTCCATGATTGTCATCAAATCTGCCAGACATTGGAAGGGATGATAGATATCGCATTGCATGTTCAAAACTGGCACACGAGAAGCTTCAGCAACAAAATTGAGATAGCGGTTACCCACTCCCCATTCTACATGGCGGATAGCAATTCCATCAAAGTAACGTCCGAAAATCTCTCCCATTTCTTTTTCAGTATCTCCATGGGAAATTTGCGTGGTACGCGACTCAATAAAAGCAGCATGGCCTCCCAACTGAGCCATTCCTGCTTCAAAAGAACCGCGTGTGCGCGTACTGGAAAAGAAAAACAACATCGCTAATACTTTATCGCGCAAGTACGGATGTGGTTCTCCTAGTGCCCTCTTTTTCTTTAAATCCCAGGCTACATCTAATATGGTTTCTACTTCTTCCTTGCTGAAATCTAAATCACCGATTAAATCTCTTCCTCTAAAATTGGTTAACATTTGCTTACTCCTTATATATCCTTTATTGATATAGTTTCTTTTTCAGGGTAAATACCCAATTGTTTTTGTTATTATATCACAATATTTCTCCACTTTTAAAGGTTTAGCGTTTCCAAACCCACTCGCCATTTATCATGGTTGCTAATGGCTTTATGTCTTTCAGTTCTTCTTTTTCGCACATAAAAGGGTCTGTCTTCAATACAATCAAATCGGCAAAATAACCTGGTTGAAGTTTGCCAACTTTGTTTTCGTTACCGGCGGCATATGCCGCTCCATATGTATATGCCCACAAAGCTTCCACTAAAGATAACTTTTCTTGAGGATACCAACCTTCTGCTGAAGGGTAGCCATCCGGCCGGCGGCGAGTTACCGCTGCATGAATCCCCCAAAAAGGATTGGGGTTTTCCACCGGTGCATCCGATCCAAATGCCAAGATTGCCCCATTCACGAGTTGAGACTTCCAAGCATAAGCTTTCGCTGCTCGCTCTCCCCAAAACCGATCCGCAGGTTCCATATCCGAAATGACATGAAACGGCTGCATCGAAGCTATTAGTCCCAATTTGCCCAAACGGGCTACATCCTGCGGATGAAGGATTTGCACATGCTCAATTCGGTGGCGCAATCGAGGAAGTTGGTTCTCTTTTTCATATTCCCGCAAACGCTCAAAAGCATCTAAAGCTTCACGGTTGGCGCGATCACCTATGGCATGCACTGCCATATTAAACCCTTGATCAACGGCTTTGCGGCTGACATCAAATAGCTCTTCACTCGTCATAAATAGCTTGCCTAAATTATCCGCTTCTCCATTATAAGGATCAAGCATAGATGCCGTACGAGGGCCTAAAGCTCCATCCACAAACACTTTCACTGGTCCAACACGCAATACGTCATCGCCAAAACCACAGGATAGACCAAGTTTCATGGTATAAGGAAATTGCTCTAAAGGAATGCCTTTGACAACGCGTATCTTTAATTTGCCTTGCTTATGCAGCGATTGCAAAGCTGCAAAACAGCTCACTCCATCAAAATCATGAACACTGCCAATCCCTAACTCCAACAGATATTGCTGGGCTTTCATCATAGCTTGTTCTAGCATTCTTAAAGAAGGCTTGGGTATTTTTCCTTCAATTAACTGCATGGCTTCCTCAAGAAATATTCCTGTTGGCAATCCTTGTGCATCGCGCACAATTTCTCCATGCAATGGGTCTTCTGTTTGCTCGCTTATGCCAGCTTCTTGCATAGCGAGGCTATTCGCCCAGCCTGCATGCAAAGATTTTGCAGTACAATAAACCGGATGACGCGGGGCGACTGCATCAAGGTCTGCCGCCGTTGGGAAAGATGCTCGGTTTTCCACATCATTCCACTCATTCTGATTCCATCCATGGCCCAAAATCCATTCTCCCGCGGGGGTAACCGCTGCCTGTTCAGCGATCCGCTGCAAACAAGCTTCTTTGGTTGATGTCTCGCAATTCACCTTCAGCAAACCCAAACCAAGAACCTCTAAGTGAATATGGGCATCTTGTAATGCCGGAATCACTGTCATTCCATTCAAGTCCATTCTTTCCGCATTCTCATTTTTACATATAGCCGCCATTTGCTCTGGAGTGCCGCAAGCAGCGATTTTCCCATCCCGAATAAGCATTGAGGTTGCAAAAGGCTGTTGATTATCCATTGTATAAATCTTTGCATTTGTGATATGTAAAACTTTAGTCATTTTGTTATGCTCCTTTATGAATTACTCGTTCCAGTGCTACCTTTTTTCCACGATAGAGCTATCCGGCCGCGTTCCACTTCCACCTTCTGGACAATTACATCAATACAATCTCCTACCTTTAACTCCACATTAGGCGGCAATTGACTGCGGTGAAGCAAGCCATCCTGCTTTACCCCAATATCTACAAAAGCACCAAAATCTACAACATTTCGGACTGTACCTTTTAGGCTCATGCCGTTAACTAAATCTTCCATCTTTAGTACATCACTGCGCAAGATTGGTGCAGGAACATCTTGGCGCGGATCACGACCAGGACGAATCAACTGATCAAAAATATCCTCCATGGTGGGCACACCGCAATGCAATTCTTTAGCCAACTGTTCCACACCTGGCTTTTTCCTTAATTGCTCAAGTTTTTTTCGTCTTTCTTCTAACGGTGTATCCAGCGTGAAATTTCCCAACTTCATAATTGCTACCGCAATCGGGTAACTTTCTGGGTGAATTGCACTTCCATCCAGCGGATTATTTCCACCATGTATGCGTAAAAAACCGGCGGCTTGTTGAAACGCCTTAGGTCCTAATCCCGTTACACCTTTCAACTCTTCGCGCTCTTTAAAAGCACCATGTTGATCGCGGTATGCGACAATTTGTTCAGCACATTTTGCACCAATACCTGCTACATGGGTCAGCAAAGCAACTGAAGCGGTATTTACATCAACTCCGACCTGGTTTACAACACTTTCGACCACTCCATCCAAGGTATGAGCGAGGGTTTTTTGATCCACATCGTGCTGATACAACCCAATGCCAATAGAGCGCGGCTCAATTTTCACCAACTCTGCCAAGGGGTCCTGCACGCGGCGGGCTATGGATACTGCTCCGCGCAGCGATACATCCAAATCCGGCAATTCATGCTTAGCCAATGGACTGGCAGAATAGACGCTTGCCCCTGCTTCGCTGACAATCATATAGCGTACATTGTTCATTTTTCGCGTAAGTTCAGCAACAAGCTGTTCTGTTTCGCGCGAGGCTGTTCCATTCCCAATGGAAATCAAGCTTACCCCATGCTTTTCAATCAACCGCTGCAGTATTGCCAAAGCTTCATCCCATTTCTTTTGCGGCTCGTGCGGCATAATCGTTGCGGTCTCCAGCAACCGGCCGGTGCTTTCTACAACCGCCACTTTGCATCCAGTCCGATAACCTGGATCAATTCCCATGACTGTATGCCCAGCCAAAGGAGGCTGAAAGAGCAATGCCCTTAAATTATCTGCAAAAACGCGAATGGCATGCTGCTCAGCTTTCTCGGTCAGGAAACGCCGTACGTCGCGTTCGATAGCCGGAAGCAATAGGCGCTCAGCTCCATCTTGAACGGCTAATGCAAGCTGCTCTGCTAACGGTGAATGTGAATTCGGCTTGAAGAAAGGATCAATCGCGCTTTGCCAATCGCGTTCAGCAGTTTGCACTCGTACCCGCAGCACTTTTTCAGTTTCTCCCCGATTGATTGCCAACACCTGATGCGGCTTTATTTTTGCCACCCGTGCTTCAAACTCATAATATACCTCATAGGTTTTGGCAGGGTCTTGCGCCTCAGGCACCTTTTCACTACGAATAATCCCATAGGCGAGAGTTTTTTCCCGAGTAATATGCCGTACTTCAGGATGATCGCTGATTGTCTCAGCAACAATATCCCGCGCACCTGCCCAAGCTTCTTCTGCAGTAGGCACTTCTTCAGTAAGAAAGGGCAATGCAATCTTGTCTAAACTATCTTTAACTAATGCTTGTTGAAGAATCAAATCCGCCAATGGCTGCAAACCGCGTTCGCGTGCCACACTTGCCCGAGTGCGCCGCTTAGGCTTATAGGGCTGATAAAGATCTTCCAAGGCAGTCCGATTGGTGCAAGCTAATATAGCTGCTTTTAATTCATCGGTGAGCTTGCCTTGCTCTTCGATAGTTTTCAGCACTACACTCCTGCGTTCTTCTAAACCTCGCAGTCTTTCCAACTCCTCTTGAATAGCTCGAATCTGTTCCTCATTCAAGCCTTGAGTAACTTCTTTTCTATAGCGAGCAATAAACGGGATCGTATTCCCCTCATCCAGCAAAGCTATTGTTGCAGCTACTTGCTGAACACGAAGGGATAACTGTTGGGCTATCAATTCTGATATGTTCATATATTTCTTTCTTTCTGCTTGTGGTTTATCTTTATATTGCTAATGATCTGCGGCAGTAAATCTATTAGATCTTTCATTACTCGTTCGGCATTTTTTTCAAAGTAGAGGATATTGCGGTATGCCGCGCTTCCCGTTTCTCCTACAACATCTGAAACTCCCCTTAAAATCATACAGGGGATCTTGTTTCTTCTAGCGACAAAAGCGATCGAACCCGATTCCCAATCCCCAGCTACTGCGTCATAATGATGAACTAAATCCTCTAATTCTGCAGCTGCTAAATCACGATCCGCACTTACAATGGTTGCATGCCTCAACTGAGGAAACCGGCTCAGCTCCAATCCATAAAGATCCAACGTTGTTGTATAAAATTGGATAGCTTCTTGCGGATCACCCATTTGTTCGAATATATCATATACAATCGTGCGGGCCGCCAAAATTAATTCACCAACAGTAGATCTTCCCTGAATACCTCCGCAGGTGCCTAAATTGATAACTAAGGAAGGCTGCCAATGCTCGATACAATATTGGGTTGATGAAGCACTATGAATCTTTCCCCAACCGCCATGAAAAAATACAACCTGTTGGCTGGATATTTTACTTTCAAACCATTCTCCTAATAATGAAGTAAATAAAACCGCAGAGGGGAAGTATCGCAGAAGGATCTTCCATTCAATGTCTGCACAAATGAGGACGACAATCATATCGTAATCATCTAACGCTCACATTATTTCTGGGGCAGGAATACCTAAAATGGATAAAATATTTGACAGCGTTTGTTTAGCCGCCGCAACCAGCCGAATGCGAAAACTTTTCACTTCAGGATCAGCTTTCAATACCGGGCAAGCTTGATAAAAATCATTAAAGGAACGCGCTAGCTCATACCCCAGCGTAGCCAGTAGCAGAGGCTTATATTCTTGAGCGGCGCGCTGAATTTCTTGCGGCAAACGCGAGATCCAGTCAACTAATTGCACCTCGGTTGGGTCCAATTCATGCTGCGGCAACAGTGAAGCCGGCAACCCACCCTCAACTTTTCTCAAAATACTGTTGGCGCGCACATGGGCATATTGAATGTAAGGAGCAGCTTGTCCATTGAAATCCAACGCGCTCTGCCAATCAAAAGTCGCTATCCGAATATTTTCACGCGCCAGCATGGGATACTTTACTGCACCAAGTGCTACTTGTTCAGCGACTATGTTCATCTCCTCCGCTGTAAGGGCAGGATTTTTCTCGCGTACAATTTCCAAAGCACGCTGATGCGCTTCGCGCAGCAAGTCCTCCAGCAACACCACTGTTCCTTCCCGCGAGGACATTGTTACGTTGCCCGGCAAATTCACCAGTTCGTATGCCAAGTGAACGCAGCGTTTTGCCCATTCATATCCCATCAGCTCTAGCGTCTTATAGATTTGCTTAAGGTATAAAGATTGACGAACATCAATCACATAAATCGAGCGATCTAATGGAAATTGTTCGAACTTTTTAATGGCTAACGCTAAATCCTTAGTGGAATATAAGGATGTGCCATCCGAACGCAGTACAACCAGTACGCGGTAAGTTTCTTTCTGCAAACCGAGGATTTCATCGAGTTTCACAACAACAGGGCCCGCTGGTCTTTCATCAATAGCTAAGCCGCGCTGAATAAGCTCCTCCACCAATTCCTTGCCCGGCTCTTCCACTTCGCTTTCATAATATATAACATCAAAATGGGTTCTCAGACGGCGGTATATCTGTTCAAAACCTTCCATTGACCAGCGGCGAGTCTTTTCCCACAACGCAACTACTTCAGGGTCGCGTCTATCCCAACGCGCAAACAACGCGCGCACTTCCGCATCAAGGGTTGGGTCTTCTTCCAAACGCCGATCAGCTTCAGCATATATATCACCCATCCACCGCGTTAGATCAGAACCAGGCTCTTCGCCATTATGGTATTTCATATAATTCCACAGCCACTTAATGACATGCAAGCCAATATCTCCAATATAATTAGCGCGGATTACTTCATACCCAGCAGCTTGGAGAATATTACATACTGCGTCCCCCAAAATCACATTGCGCAGATGACCTACATGAAAGGCTTTATGCGTATTTGGCTGAGAATACTCTACCATTATGCGCTGCCCATTAGAAGCTGCGCTGCCGTAACTCTTGCCCTGATCAAGCACTGCATCTACAACCAGACGGCTATAGAGGGGAGTAGAATAATACAAATTTAAATACCCTTTTACGGCTTCAATTCGTTGAAAAGGGTTGACTTCCCGTTTCGCAAAGTGATCTTCCAGAAGCTGAGCAACTGCTGTTCCAATTTCCTGTGCTCTTTGAGCAACAACCGCGCCGCTATTTTTCTGCTTAACTTCAGTTGCAGCTAATTGAAAAAATGAAGTAGAAATACCCCATTCACCAGTAAAAGGTATAGGTACCCACTTAAAAAGGTTGGGCGAAAAGGATATACCAAGCTGATTACTGCAATACTGCCCTATAATTTCCTCAATAGTTTGCTGTTCCCAAAAAAACATAGCGCCTCTTAAACACAAGAATAGCGGGAGTCAATACCGCGTCTCCCGCTTAAAATCATCTCGTCCATTGGGTTATTTAGCTCAGTCCTTTTTGAGCACGCGCTAACCGTCTCATTAAGCGGCTTTTGCGTCGGGCTGCGTTATTCTTATGCAAAACCCCCTTTTCTGCCGCTTTATCCAACGCTTTAATTGCAGTTAGTGCCGCTGCTTTCGCCGCTTCCAAATCTTTGCTTTCAATAACTTTGATTGCTTTTTTAATATATGTACGCGTCTTACTCTTCACCATGCGGTTGCGCAAGCGTCGCTTCTCATTTTGCCGTATTCTTTTAATTGCAGATTTTGTGTTTGCCAAAACTAACCTCCAACATAGTCTATCAATAATTCAAAACGAAATACCTTTTCATCACCACATGAAGTGGAACAAGTATTTTACTAGATTGCTGCAGTTTTGTAAAGAAATAATTCAAGAGTGTCAAAAAAATTAAGAGGTTTTTTTCCGTTCCTGCTCTTTTCTTTATCTATTTTACCCGCTATATACTGTTCTTCACCATTCTTTCTAATTGGTATTGACAAATTACTCTTTTATGAATAGAATTCTTTCAAATAGAAGATTATCTATATGATAAATAATACACCTGATCCAGTAATTTTCAGTAAAGCTATTGCCGATGCCACCCGCCAACAAATAATGAAAATCTGTTGCTGTCAATGGCTGCATGTCAATGAAATTGCCGCAGCTGTGGGGGTTACTCAACCTACTGTCTCACATCATCTGGCAATACTCAAAGATGCTGGGTTAGTAAAAACCCGTACCGAAGGCAAATATACCTATTACACGCTCAATCAAGAAATGGTGGCTTTCTGTTGTGGAGAACTGAAAGCCATCTTTGCTCCTCAAGTTGAGAAAAAAATTTAAGGAGTATTTTTATATTTTTTTCAATGTCATATTGATATCTATCTATATATATTCAACAATGGAGGTTCTCAAAATGATTCACATCCAAAAAGTTGCACCAGAAAATTTCCCCTTGGTTCTTGCTATGCTGGAGCAAAATGGTTTAACCCAAGCCGGCTTAGAAGACCATCTATCTAACACATTAGTAGCTTATTTCAATCATCGCTTTAGCGGTTGCGTTGCTTTAGAACATTATGGTTCTTATGCGCTATTGCGTTCCCTTGCTGTTGATCCTTCTCTACGCGGTTTGGGCATCGGCAAACAACTGGTCAAATCGGCTTTAGATTTAGCTGAAACCTTGCAAGTAAAGCAAATATATTTGCTCACTCAAACAGCTCATGACTTTTTTATCAAACATTTTAACTTTACAGATATCGAAAGAAGCCAAGTTCCCCCCGAAGTAAAACGATCCGTGGAATTTACATCAGCTTGTCCCCAATCAGCACTGGTGATGATGCTCTCACTAGACCATGCTGACAGTAAATCTGCCCAACGATCAGATAGCATTGATATGCGCTCTGAAATAAAAAATTACTATACAGAACGCATTACGGCTGCCTCCCCTTGCTGTTCTTCGCCTTCTAAAAGTTTCTATGATTTCAACCTTCTTGCTGAGCTTCCGCAAGACTTAGCCAATTGTTCTTTTGGCTGCGGTGATCCGATATCTTTTGCCAATCTAAAAGCCGGTGAAGTTGTTTTAGACCTTGGTTCCGGTGCTGGCTTGGATTGCTTTCTGGCGGCTAATAAAGTGGGTAAAGAAGGTAAAGTCATAGGGGTAGATATGACACCTGCTATGCTCCAGCGCGCTCAAAAAGAGGCCGCTCGTTTAGGCTTTACCCAAGTGGAGTTCCGCCAAGGATACTTAGAAGATTTGCCTGTTGAGGATGCATCAATAGACGTAATTATTTCCAATTGTGTGCTCAATCTCTCTTTAAACAAGCCGGCAGCATTTAAAGAAATGGCTCGAGTACTGAAACGAGGAGGAAGATTGGCAATTTCAGATGTATTAAGCAAAAAAGAGATCCCATCTCACCTGCGTCAGGATCCTTTGGTATGGGCTTCCTGTGCTGGCGGCGCTTTAACCATAGATGAATGTAAACAAGCCCTACAAGAACAGGGGTTCATCAACATCCATATTAAGCCTATCGGAGAAAGCAGCTTATCTATATCTCAAATTGAATCGGGTACGTTGTTTTCTGCCCTGATTAGCGCCGTAAAACCCTAATCACTCCTAGAATCTGACATTCAGCCCAAAGGTGAGACAATGCCATCACGAAGTCAAAAGTCAACTCTAGAGCATTCGGCAGACTGCTTATACATACCATATCTATATTCAACCCCTTCGATGAAATCTGTGGTTTTCAAGATTCCAACCTTTTACTTCAACCTTAGCTGAATAATTTGACAAATGCTGTCTGACTATGCACAATATGCTATAATAAGATAAATGAAACCTAATAAACTTTTCCTCGGTATAATCTTAGTCATTACAATGTCAAGCGGCGCTTGCCGCTTTACCTCATTTGTCTTGAGTCAATTATATGCAACACCTGCAGCCCTATTAACCCGCGGTTATAGCTCGCTGCAAGTTTCCGACTTTGAAGCCGTAATCGTTCCTCAAGAACAAGCCTCCGATTTTATTTACTCCCTAAATGGAGAAAGAATCACAAACTCTTGGACTCCAACGGAAGAAGATATCTTAGAAATGGAGGATAACATCAAGGCTTACATTGAAGAACTACCACCAAACACGCTTATGCCCCTAAAAGAGTATAAACGTCAATACGCCGGCGCCATTATCAATGATCATCGGTTGCTTTACGGCAACTTTTTCTGCCAAGCTTTTGAAGTGGATTGGCGTAAAGATCCTCTAGTCGTTATGGATGGTGGCAATTGTTTCTTTCAAGTCATTTATGATCTTTACACTCAGGACTTTGTTTCCTTCAACATCAATGGTGAAGGATAAAATAAAAACTATATGTATATCGAGGACTTTTATCGCATAGAAAGGAGATTTTACTGTTATGGAATATCGTGAATTTGGAAGAACAGGATGGAAAGTATCCGCCATCAGCTTTGGTGCTTGGGCTATTGGCGGCAGCTGGGGCTCTGTTGACGATAAAGAATCTCTCGCTGCTTTGCACACCGCTTTAGACAATGGAGTAAACCTGTTTGATACAGCCGATGTCTATGGCGATGGCCGCAGTGAACGATTGCTAGCTCAACTGCGCCGCGATCGCAAAGAACCCTTTTACATTATCACCAAAGCCGGGCGGCGGCTTGATCCGCATGTTGCTTCAGGCTATAATCGCGAAAACCTCACCAAATTCATCGAACGCAGCCTAAAGAATTTAGACACAGATGCCCTAGATTTAGTTCAACTGCATTGTCCCCCCACCGAAGTCTATTACAGACCTGAGGTCTTTGGCATCTTGGATGACTTAATGAAGCAGGGAAAAATTCGCTATTACGGAGTCAGCGTTGAAAAAGTTGAAGAAGCTATTAAAGCACTAGATTACCCGAATGTACAGTCTGTGCAAATTATCTTTAATATCTTTCGTCAGCGACCAGCTGAAATTTTCTTTCCTTTAGCAAAGGAAAGAAAAGTGGGGATTCTCGCCCGCGTTCCTTTAGCATCCGGTCTGCTTACCGGCAAATTAAAACCCAATTCTACCTTTGCCCAAGATGATCACCGCAACTTTAACCGCTATGGAGAAGCGTTTGATAAAGGAGAAACATTCTCCGGTGTGGACTATGAAGTTGGTTTAGCCGCAGTAGAAGAGCTGCGTCCGCTTGTCCCAGAGGGTATGACCATGACTCAATTTGCCCTCCGCTGGATTCTCATGTTTGATGCTGTATCTTGCGCAATTCCCGGCGCAAAGCGCCCTCAACAAGCTTTAGAAAACATAAAAGCAGCAGATTTTCCACCCCTCTCAGAGGAGGTAATGCAGAAAGTCCGTGCTATTTATGATAAAACCATACGCTACCCTGTGCACAATATGTGGTGATACATCACAAATTCTCTTCACGAATAATATCAGCGGGGGTTTTACGCCCCCGTTCTGTTTTGTCATACACGTCATTGTAGCTGATTAAAGTTAAGCCATATATTTCTGCTGCCACATATTGATAAGCATCATTAAAGCTTAACTCATATTTTTGAGAGACTTCAACCACTTTGTTCATGTTTTCTATCAAAAGTTGAATCCGCCAAGCCTCTCCTTTTTGAAACATATCATTAAGCAAGTGCACATACGCTTGATGCCCATGATGTTTGAAGAGAATTAGCCCCAACGTGTAAAGTGTGATGTCGGTAATATACAGGTTACTGTAAGACGTTTGAGTGAGGAATTTTT
>DAOUFY010000100.1:0-4273 GCA_034429745.1 Anaerolineales bacterium | reverse complement strand
TATACGGTCAAGCTTACAACGCAGCTACCAGAGCATCTTATTCAGCGGTTGAGTAGCTGTTTCCGAACAAATTAGCATATAAGAAAACACTTGCTCATCCGTATGCCGCAATTCACCCATAAAGAACGACTCATGGCATGTATTGCCAGGGAAAAGATGGAGCGACCGCCAGTTGCTCTTTGGCGTCATTTTCCTGTAGATGACCAAACTCCAGAGGGTTTGGCACTAGCAACAATACACATTCAACAAACTTACGATTTTGATTTCGTCAAAGTTACACCCTCTTCCTCTTTTTGTCTGCGGGATTGGGGAGTCCAAGATAAATGGCTCGGTTCTACGGAGGGAGTACGCGACTATACAACACGCCCTGTTCAGCAACCCTTAGATTGGTTCAAACTCAAACCGCTTGACCCGCGCCAAGGCTGGCTTGGAAAACAGCTTGAATGTTTGCGCTTAATCAAGCACGCTCTTGGCAATGAAGTCCCCATCATTCAAACCATCTTCAGCCCTTTATCTCAAGCAAAAAACTTGGCCGGCAGCGAACAACTGATTGTTCACATACGACGCTATCCCGAAGCTGTGCAGAATGCCCTGCAAATCATCACCGAAACCACGCGCCGTTTTGTAGCTGCCTGCGCCGAGTGCGGTATTGACGGTATATTCTATGCCGTACAGCATGCTCAATATAGCCTTCTTTCCGATAAAGAATATCTGCAGTGGGGAGCTGCCTGCGATAAGATTATCCTAGAAGAAGCCGGGCACTTCTGGCTGAATGTGCTTCATTTGCATGGATCTGAGATTATGTTCAAGCTGTTCACAGAATATCCAGTTCAAGTGCTCAATTGGCATGATCAAGAAACACAGCCATCACTCGCCGAAGCTCAGCAGCACTTCAAAGGTGTTGTATGCGGCGGCTTACGGCAATGGAAAACGATGGCCTTAGGTACACCTGAAGACGTCGCAGCTGAAGCTAAAGCTGCCATCGAAGCTACTCAAGGACAGCGCTTTATCCTTGGAACCGGCTGTGTAACCCCGATCATAACTCCGCACGGCAATCTCATCAGCGCAAGAAGGAGCGTGGAGAACGGTTGCGGGTAATCCGGGGCAGCGCACGCGGTCGTCAATTGCAATCTGTACGCGGTGAAACAACTCGTCCCATCACTGACCGCGTAAAGGAAGCCTTATTCAATATCATCGGCACCGACATTGAACAAGCAAGTCTGCTGGATCTTTTTGCCGGCACTGGCAGTGTAGGCATCGAAGCATTAAGCTGCGGAGCAGAATTTGCTTTATTTGTTGATATTAACCGTACAGCTATCAACACGATCAAAGCCAACCTCTCAGCCACCTCGCTTTCCTCTAAAGCACAGGTGCTGCAGAAAAATGCCCTTCATTTGCTTCAAGAAAAACCCCCGCGCTCTTTTGATTATGTATATATTGCGCCACCCCAATATCAAGGGCTTTGGAAAGACGCGCTTTGGTTATTGGATGAACATCCCAACTGGCTTGCAAAGGATGCGTGGGTGATTGTCCAAATAGACCCCAAAGAATACGAAGAGTTATCCTTGCAGAAACTGCAGATTTTTGATCAGAGACGTTACGGAGATACGTTGTTAGTGTTTTATAGACTAAGTGAGAACGATAGTGAAATGGATGAGTGAACAAACATGAAAAATACTTTTGCGGGGAAAAACGTACTGATTAGCGGCGGCTCAAGCGGCATTGGGTTAGCTTTAGCGCGCTTATTGGCCGCCGAAGGTGCTCATGTATGGCTGCTTGCGCGTGATGAAAAACGTTTGCAGCAAGCTCTAGAACAAGTAAGAGCCAGCAGCAGTCTTCAAGAAGACCAGCACGGCATCTTGCCAGCCGATGTATGCAACCCACAGCAAGTTGAACAAGCCGTAAACGAAATGACTGCAGCAGTAGGTGCTCCGCAGGTGCTGATCAATGCTGCCGGCCAAGCTCACCCCGGCAACTTTATTGAATTAGAAGAGCACATTTTTCGGCAGTTAATGGAAGTCAATTACTTTGGCACACTCAACACCATTCGCGCAGTTCTGCAGCCTATGATCCAACAGCGCAGTGGGATCATTCTCAACATCAGCTCTTTGGCTGCAGTGCTTGGTATTTGGGGCTATACGGCTTACGGATCATCGAAGTTTGCTGTACGCGGCTTTACCGAAAGTCTGCGAGCAGAGTTGAAGCCGTACGGCATTCAGGTCTTTTTAGCTTGTCCAGGTGATACCGACACCCCGCAACTAGCTTATGAAAATCAATACAAACCAGCGGAAACAAAACAATTAGCCAAATTCGGCGGTTTGATGAGTGCAGAATCAGTAGCCAAAAGTATTCTACTAGGGATGAAAAAGGGGCAATTTCTCATTTTGCCCGGCCTTGACGCTAAGATGACCTATTGGCTGGTTAACCTTTTAGGCGGCAGCATACATCCAATTTTGGATTGGATTTATGCACAAGCTCAAAAAAATGAAAGAGGGGGTTAACAAGAAACCCCACCATGCCGTGTGCTGCAAAGGTTTGAACCTGCTTTCGCAAGTTTGTGCCCTACTCAGGAGATCAGCCTTGGCTTGCGCCTATCGCATCTCTCCTTGAAGACGGGCAACGTATTATGAGTGTTGGTACATCCCTCAGAGTGCAGCAAAGCACGTACACAGCAGGGTATTAATACTATACCACAATCGAATATTTTTGTGAAGATAGTTTGGGCGATTATCTATAAATAAACTTCTCTTTAAGCCGCAAAAACAACGCCATTTGCCGCTTCGGCACACCTAAAGACAAGAGCCGCTAAGTGTTCAGCCAATTTTCGTTAAAATGGTACGCATCGCGCCGGCTTTCTGCATAGCATCAGCGATAGGTTCAGCTTCATGCTCACGAACTAAGGCAATCATATTTCCTCCGCGGCCGCTGCCGGATAATTTTGCCCCCAAAGCACCTGCTTTCAACGCAGCGGTGATGATCCGTTCTAATTCAGGGGAGGAAACATTGATTTGCCTCAAAAATTCATGGTTGCGGTTCATTAATCCACCCAATTTCTCCACCTCACCCGTTTCCATTGTCTCTTTGGCTTGCAGCACAATATCCCGGATGTGGTCAAAGATTTTCTCATAAGTAAGCCGATCTGCTTCCCATGCCTGACGTACTTCACTGACTGTAATGGCGGTAGGACTTGATATGCGCGTATCTCCAATGATCACCCAAAACGGCTTTCCCACTTCTAGCGTGCTGAATGGCTCACCTTTAATAAAAAAAATGGGTTTTTCATACGTTATGACAGAATTATCAATCCCAGAAGGAGTTAAGTGATGAATTTTTTCTACTTCATAAGCCAGGTCGTTGACCTCCTCGTCGGATAACGGTCGTTCACAAAAAGCAGAAAAAGCGCGAATTAATGCCACTGAGACCGCAGCACCAGAGCCCAACCCGGAAGCAACCGGTATGGTTGAATGAATGCAGATCCTGCATGGCGGTAGTTCGGCTATGTTCAATTTTTGGCACACCCCCCTTAGCGCCACTTTAATCGGATGATGCTCCAGAAGATCCTTTAATTCACTTTCCAAGCCAATATTTGGGGACTGGATAATCACAGTTCCTGGTGAGGAATTCTCCAATGGGGTAATCGTTACTTCAACCCGCACTTGAGTTACCGGCACAGCAATTGCCGGCCGCTGGTACACCACAGCATGCTCTCCAAACAGGATGATTTTCCCAGGAACAGAAACTTTTACCTCTTGCATCTTGGTTTTATTATAGTACAAAAAAGGGAAAAGTGTTCTTTTTTACCAACCGCTATAAAAAACCAAACCCACTGCGATAATCCATAACAATATAGTAATCTGCATCGGACGGTCTTCCAACAAAACAGTTTCCGGCGCTCCGCCAAGCTGTTCTACTTGAATTAAGTAAAGATAACGCAAAATTCCATAGACCACAAAGGGGATGGTTAACATCATGCTGTGATTCGCCGGCAGGTTAGGTGCCGAAAACGTATAGAGAGAATAGGCGATAATCGTGGTACTGGAGACAATCGAAAGCAGCTGATCTAGTAAAGGTATAGTATAGCCATCCAATACGCGGCGGTGCATTGAGGCATCACTTGCCAGCAAAGCAAGCTCAGCTCGTCGTTTGCCAAAGCCTAAAAACAATGCCAGCAATGCAGTGATAACGAATAACCAAGGTGAAAAACGCTCCACTTGAATAAATGTCATGCCCGCTAATACCCGTAAAATAAAAGCAGCAGCCAGAAACATCACAT